>NZ_JAPQLE010000022.1:0-13297 GCF_028982185.1 Wolbachia endosymbiont of Drosophila baimaii
AAGCATTATGGAAATTTTGTAGCGTACGATCAGATAGATAAAGCGCCAGAAGAAAGGAAGAGGGGGATAACGATAGCAACAGCGCATGTTGAGTATCAGACGGAAAAAAGGCATTATGCACACGTTGATTGTCCTGGACACGCTGACTATGTAAAGAATATGATAGTAGGTGCAGCACAGATGGATGCGGCGATATTGGTAGTGTCGGGGGTTGATGGGCCAATGCCACAAACGAGAGAGCATATATTGCTGGCGAAGCAGGTAGGTGTTGGATATATCGTGGTGTATATAAATAAAGCTGATGTTGCTGATGCTGATATGATAGATTTAGTAGAAATGGAAGTGAGGGAATTACTGAGTAAATACGGATTTCCAGGGGATGAAGTGCCTGTGGTGGTTGGTTCAGCACTCAAGGCGCTGGAGGATGACAGCAGCGAATATGGAAAGAAATCAATAGACAAATTGATGGAAAAGTTAGATGAATATGTAGCGGTTCCACCAAGGCCTGTGGATTTACCATTTTTATTGCCAATCGAAGATGTATTTTCGATATCGGGGCGAGGAACAGTGGTAACAGGAAGAATAGAGAAGGGAGAGATAAAGACGGGAGAAGAGATAGAGATAATAGGTCTGCAAGCGACGCAAAAGACGATATGCACAGGTGTTGAGATGTTTAAGAAGTTGCTGGATAAGGGAAGTGCAGGACTCAATGTAGGAATATTGTTAAGAGGAACAAAAAGAGAAGAAGTGGAGAGAGGGCAAGTATTAGCGAAACCGGGGACGATAACACCGCATAGAAAGTTTAAGGCGGAGGTTTATATATTAAAGAAAGAGGAAGGAGGAAGGCATACACCATTTTTTGCGAATTACCAGCCACAGTTTTATTTAAGGACAACGGATGTAACTGGGAGCATAAAATTGCTAGATGGGAAGGAGATGGTAATGCCAGGAGATAATGTGAGTGTAGAAGTAGAATTGCAAGTACCGATAGCAATGGATAGGGGATTGCGTTTTGCGATAAGAGAAGGCGGTAGAACTGTTGGTTCTGGTGTTGTTTCTGAAATTTTGGAGTGAGAGTGAGTTATAGGAGTGTAGCTCAATTGGTAGAGCGCTGGTCTCCAAAACCAGAGGTTGTAGGTTCAATTCCTATCGCTCCTGCATTAATGTTGTGGTGGAAATGTTAAAAAGTTTGTGTGGTTTTTTCTGTGATATAAAGCAAGAAATACGAAGAATTGCTTGGGTAAAGAAACAGGAGGTGTTGTCATCTCTATTTGTTGTAATGATTGTTATATTATGCTTTTCGATTTTCTTCTGTTTTGTGGATTTTATGTCTCTTTACGTAATTAAGGCTTTATTTGGAATTATTTATGGAATGTGAATATAAATGGTATATCATTAAAGTTGATTATGGATATGAGCAAGGTATACGCGAATTGGTAAGTAATGCTGTTTATTTTAAGGAAGTGTTTATTCCTTATCAAACGGTATGTAATTCAAAGTCTGATATAAAAGAATTATGTGAAGTGTATGTATATATGCATCTGTGTGATGAAAGCAAAAATATTTTGAATCAAACGCCTGGATTCTGCAGTGGCGAATCTGGTAATTTTGAGATGATTTTAGATGATGAGATAAGTTTAAAGTGTAAAGAATTTAATAGGTATAAATGGTATATCTTGAGAGTTGCTTCTAATTGTGAAGAGAAAGTGCGCCAACATATATTGGAAAATTCTATGAGATTGGGTGTTAATGATTACTTTAAGGAAGTTTTTATTCCATATGAAGAGCTAAGTGAAGTAGAGTTGAAATCTAAGAAAATTGCTACACGAAGGAAATGCTTTCCTGGTTATGTCTTTTTATACGTGAATTTATGCGATGAAGTATTGAATTTTATCAATAATATACCAAAATCTCTTAAGGTTTATGGATTTTTGAAAAACGGTAATATTCCAAAGGTGATTTTGGATGATGAGATTCACTCAATGTGTAATGCACTTTATAATGCTCAAGAGACAAAGAAGTTAGGTTATGGTTATGAAAAAGGTGAAAAAGTGAAAATTAATGATGGTCTTTTTCAAAATTTTACTGGTAAGGTAAATATGGTAAACGATGAGAAAAAAATTATTAATGTGGAAGTATCGATTTTAGGTAAGCCGACAATAATAGAGCTTGATCTGGCTCAAGTAGAGAAAATAGAGGATTAATTATGAGTGTTATAGTTGCTAAGATTAACTTACTTATGGAAGCTGGGAAAGCAGTTCCAGGACCGAAAATTGCTTCAGTACTTGGTCCACGTGGTATACCTGTTCCTAAGTTTTGTGAAGCTTTTAATAAAGTTACTGGTGCTGCTAACGCTAATTATAAAGTAGGCGATTTAGTAACAGTGCGAATTTCCATAAAGGATGATCGCTCTCATGATTTTACTGTCAGCGGTCCGCCTGTGGCTTATTTACTTAAGCAGGAGGCTAAATTAAGTAAAAGTTCTGGTAATCCTGGTAAAGAATTAGTGGCTAAATTACCTATGTCTGCTATAATTAAAGTAGCAAAGTGCAAGATGGTTGATATGAAAGTGGATAATGAAGATTCAGCAGTGAAAATGGTTGTAGGCACTGCAAAATCTATGGGTATAGAAGTTGTGGAAGGTTAGGTAAATGAATACATATAATGATAATCCTAAGCAGTGTTTGAAGAAGATTGTTGAGTCTGCTTCAGCAAAATTTAATGAATCAGTTGATATTGCGGTCAATTTAGGCGTAGATTCACGTAAATCTGAAGAGCAGGTGCGTGGTACAGTAGTTTTGCCTAAAGGTATCGGGAAGAATATTAAAGTAGCTGTTTTCGCTCAAGATAAACATTTATTAGAAGCTGAAAAAGCTGGTGCTGATATTGCAGGAGGAGAGGATTTAGTTGAAGAAATAAAAAAAGGTAGAAAGTTAGATGTTGATTGGTGCATTACTACTCCTGATTTTATGGCAAAAATCACTCCTATTGCAAAAGTATTGGGTGCTAAAGGGCTGATGCCTAACCCTAAATTTGGTACTGTGACTTCTAACATTGCAGAAGCTATTAAAACCATTAAGTCTGGTCAGGTAAAATTTAGAACAGATAAAAATGGTGTTATTCATGGTAAATTAGGAAATATTAAATTTGATATTGATGACTTGCTAGAAAATTTAAAAGCCTTTCTTAAAGTAATTAAAGATAATAAACCTATTTCTGCGAAAGGAATTTACTTTAAGGGTGTTTTTTTAAATTCAACTATGGGTAAAGCTAATAAGATAGGCAAAGTGGAAGATATAATTTAAGGGAGTGATACCGTGAAGCGTAAAGATAAGGATGAATTTATACAGAGCACAATAAACGTATTTGTAAATAATGATTTCTTGATATTAGTAAGTTTTAAATCTATAAATGCTAATGATTCATTAACTCTGAGGAATAGTCTGAAGTCTATAGCAGGTGGGGTATTAGTAGTTAAAAACACTCTAGCGCGCTTGGCTTTGGAAAGGACTGGTAAATTCTCTTATTTATCAGGCAAATTTTCCGGTCCTGTTGCTATTATATACTCTAGTGGCATAGTAGAAGCTGCAAAATTAATAGTTGATTTTACTAATGCTAACAAAGAAAAAATGTCTGTGATTTGCGCAGCTCATTTAAATGAATTGTTAACAGTGGAAGATGTTAATAAACTGGCTAAGTTGCCTTCTCTGGATGAATTGCGTGTTAAAATTATGCGTTTAATATCTTATGATATTTCTGCTCGGTTAGCGTTGTCTATTAATTCATCTTCTATGAGGCTTATGAGAGTTTTGGATTATTATAGTTCTAAAAAATAAATTTGTTGTTAAGTAAGGTGGTAATTATGAGTAATGTAACAAGTGATTTGGTTGATAAAATATTATCTTTAAACCTATTAGAGGTTTCTGAACTTGTAAAAGTTTTAGAAGAGAAAATAGGGTTGCCTGCTGGTTCTTTTCTTGGTGGAGCTGTTGGTGCTGGGGCGCCTATTGGTGATAATGCTGCTGCTCCTGCTGCTCAAGAAAAAGCTGAGTATAAAGTTGTGATTAAAGAAATTGATGCGAGTAAAAAAATAGGAGTTATTAAAGCTGTGAGAGAGGTTAATTCTGCATTGGGTTTAAAAGAAGCAAAAGAGTTGGTTGAATCTTTACCTAAAGATTTGACTGCTAATGTTCCTAAAGACGAAGCAGAAAAAATCAAGCAAAAACTTATTGAAGCAGGAGCAACTAAAGTGGAGCTTGAATAATATTTAATGTATTAATTTTATATTGATATAGCTCTTTTAATTAGCTTGGGGTATTTTAATGGTTGATTCTTCTTATATGTACGCTTCTGGTGCTTTTGTTCCTAGAGTTTCTTATTCTAGGTCGATTGATTTAAAAGATTCTTTATTGGATTTGGTTAAGGTTCAAAAAGAATCATATGATTCTTTTACTCCTAAGAATAAGGGTAATGAAAGACTTGAAGTTATCTTTCATACAATCTTTCCAATAAATGATCCTTTGCGTAGGGCTACTATTGAGTTTATAAGTTGTAGGGTAGATGATCCTAAGTATGATGAATCTGAGTGTATAAAGCGTGGTGTAACTTTTTCTGCTCAGGTTATTGCTTCTATACGTCTTGTTGTTATGCAGGATGGTATTTCTCTTGATGAATATAAATCGATTAAAGAGAGAGGAGATCATTCTAAACTTGCAACCGTTGTAAAATCTATAGAAGAGCAGAAAGTCTACTTTTGTGGGTTGCCTATGATGACTGATAAGGGCACTTTCATCATTAATGGTGTGGAAAAAGTTATCGTCTCACAAATGCATAGGTCTCCTGGTGTATTTTTTGATAGCGATAAGGGAAAAACTTACAATTCTGGTAAATTGATCTATTCTGCTAGAATTATTCCTTATAGGGGTTCTTGGCTTGATATTGAATTTGATGTTAAAGACCATTTGTATTTTCGTGTTGATAGAAAAAGAAAATTGCCAATTTCAGTTTTATTAAAGGCGTTGGGTCTATCAAATAATGATATACTCGATAGATTTTATGAGAAAATAAAGTATGTAAAACATAAAGATGGTTGGAAAGTGCCTTTTGTTCCTGATAAATTTAAAGGAGTAAGGCTGCCTTTCGACTTAATGGATATTGAAGGTAATGTGCTGCTTAAAGCTAACGTTCGTATTACCTCAAGACTAGCTAAAAAGCTATATGATAATGAATTGAAAGAGTATCTGGTTCCTTTTAATTCTATATGTGGTTTATTCCTCGCAGAAGATTTAATGGATAGTGCTAGCTCTACGAAAATTTTATCTGCTGGTGAATCTATAAAGCTGGAAGACATAAAGAAGCTTGAGTTATTATCTGTAGATGAAATATCAGTGTTGAACATAGATAATTTGTTTGTTGGACCTTATATATTAAATATGCTTTTCTTAGATGAAAACATGTCTTGTCAGGATGCACTATATGAAATATATAGAGTTTTGCGTCCTGGTGAAGTTCCTGTTTTAGAGATAGTAGAAGAGTTTTTCCGTAATCTTTTCTTCAGTCCGGAATATTATGATTTGTCTAACATTGGTAGGTTGAAGCTTAACTCTTACCTTGGATTAAATTATGATGAGGATTTAACTGTTTTAACGCATGAAGATATTATTGAAATTGTGAAAAAAATAGTATTGTTACGTGACGGTCAAGGATCTGTAGATGATATTGATCATTTAGGAAACAGAAGAGTAAGATCAGTTGGAGAGTTTATAGAAAATCAATTTAGAACTGGGTTGTTGAAATTGGAACGCGCAATAGTTGATTCTATGTCCACTTCTAGTTTAGATAAAGTTTCTCCATCTGATTTTATTAATCCAAAAGTGTTAACTAATGTCTTAAGAGATTTCTTCAATTCTTCTCAATTATCTCAATTTATGGATCAGACTAATCCGTTATCTGAAATAACACATAAAAGAAGGTTATCCGCGTTAGGTCCTGGCGGTTTAACAAGAGAACGGGCAGGATTTGAGGTGCGTGATGTTCATCCAACTCATTATGGAAGAATTTGCCCTATTGAGACTCCTGAAGGGCAAAATATAGGGTTAATCAACAGCTTAGCTATATACGCGCGTATTAATAAATATGGTTTCATTGAAAGCCCTTATAGAAAAGTAGTCAATAGGGTTGTTACTGATCAAATTGAGTATCTTTCTGCTATAGACGAAGGCTCACGTCATATAGCTGACACTAGCGTAAAGCTTGATGAAAATAATTGCTTTGTTGATGACATGCTATACTGTAGATATGCTGGTAGCTTCGTCATGGTAAGTAGCGACCAAGTTAGTTACATTGACGTATCTCCTAAGCAGGTAATATCAGTTGCAGCTTCCTTGATTCCATTTTTAGAAAATGATGATGCTAATAGAGCATTAATGGGCTCAAATATGCAACGTCAGGCCGTACCTTTATTGAAGCCTACCGCTCCTCTGGTTGCTACTGGTATGGAGTCTTTTGTAGCTTCTGGCTCTGGTGCTGTAGTTTTAGCAAAACGCGATGGCATAGTTGATAGTTCTGATAGTAACTCTATAGTTATACGTGCTTTTGATAAGGAAAGGGTTAACTACTTGGACGTAGATATTTATCATCTAAGGAAATTTCAGCGTTCTAACCATAATACTTGTATTAATCAAAGACCGCTAGTGTGCGTAGGTGATTATGTTAAAAAGGGTGATGTAATAGCTGATGGTCCTGCAATTAACAGTGGTGAGTTGGCGCTTGGTAAAAATTTGCTAGTCGCTTTTATGTCTTGGCAAGGTTATAATTTTGAAGACTCTATTATTATTTCTAGTGAAGTTGTTAAAAAAGATCTCTTTACTTCTATTCATATAGAAGAATTTGACTGTGTTGTACATGATACCCCTTTAGGATCAGAGAAAATAACTCGTGCTATACCTGGTGTTAATGAAGAAAATCTATATCACTTGGATGATAGTGGTATAGTGAAAATTGGTACAAGAGTTGGTCCAGGCTATATTCTGGTAGGTAAAGTTACACCTAAACCTTCTCTTTCATTGCCTCCTGAAACGAAGTTATTAATGACAATTTTTGGTGAAAAGTCATTCGATTGTGCGGATTCCTCTTTATATACATCTCCAGATGTTGAAGGGACAGTAATTGATGTACAAGTCTTTACACGCAGGGGGGTTGAAGAAAATGAAAGGGCATTACTCATCAAACAAAAAGAGATAAATGACTTTGAGGAAGAGCGAGATTATATAATCAATGTTACTAGTGAATATTTCTATGATGAACTGAAGAAACTTCTTATTAATTCTGGTTCTCAAGATCGAGAAAAATTTGACTCTATTGAACGTGAGCAATGGTGGGGTATAGGATTAAAAAACCAATCCATTTCTGAGCAAGTTAAGAGCTTAAAAAAAGATTTTGATGAAAAAGTATCACATGCAATAGCACAGTTTAAGCGAAAAGTAGAAAAATTACATGAAGGTTATGACCTGCCTCAAGGTGTGTCGATGTCAGTAAAAGTTTTCATTGCTGTGAAACATAGTCTGCAACCAGGGGATAAAATGGCTGGTAGACATGGAAATAAAGGTGTGATTTCTCGAGTTGTGCCAGTGGAAGATATGCCTTATTTGGAAGATGGTACTCCTGTTGATATTATTCTTAACCCTCTTGGTGTTCCTTCACGAATGAATGTAGGGCAAATACTGGAAACGCATGTAGGTTGGGCTTGTAGAAAATTAGGGGAAAAGGTAAGTAATATTCTCGATGAGATCAATAAGATCAAAAGTGCTTTTTGCAAGGGAATTAGGTCCCTTAACGATGATAATTTTACACAATTTGCAGTAGCATATCTTGATAATAAAAAAATTGAAAATATTGATGATGATGAAATAACAGCTTCTGTTTTAAATACACCTAATAAGAATGCACTAAATGACGAGTTGAATGAGTTAGTAGAGAACTATTTGAACTCTTGTAAAAGTTCATACAGCAATTTACGTAACTTCCTGATTGAGGTTTATAGCTATGGCAGTAACGTATCTATCTGTAATGATATTCGTAATATTAGTGATAATAATCTCATTGAATTTGCACGCAAATTACGTGATGGCGTTCCTGTTGCTGCACCTGTATTTGAGGGTCCAAAAGATGAACAAATAGCAAAATTATTTGAACTTGCTGGTTTAGATAACTCTGGACAAGCTGTATTATATGACGGTTGCAGTGGTGAAAAATTCGACCGCAAGGTTACAGTTGGTTACATGTACATGCTTAAGTTGCACCACTTGGTTGATGGTAAAATTCATGCGCGTTCAGTAGGGCCTTATAGTTTGGTTACTCAACAACCTCTTGGAGGAAAATCTCATTTTGGTGGTCAGCGTTTTGGTGAAATGGAATGTTGGGCATTACAAGCCTATGGTGCTGCTTATACTTTGCAGGAAATGTTAACTGTGAAGTCTGATGATATTAATGGTAGAGTTAAGATTTATGAATCGATAATAAAAGGTGACAGTAATTTTGAATGTGGAATTCCTGAATCCTTTAATGTGATGATAAAAGAACTACGTTCTTTATGTTTAAATGTAGATTTAAAGCAAAATGATGTAGTGATTGAAGATATATCTCACACTAACATTGCACAACCTTTTAATGAGGTTAGCATATCGATTGCTAGCCCTGAAAGTATTAAGCGTATATCTTGTGGTGAGATAGAAGATGTTTCAACTGCAAATTATCGTACGTTCAAAGTTGAGAAAGGTGGATTATTTTGCCCTAAGGTTTTTGGCCCTGTCAATGACGATGAATGTTTATGTGGAAAATACAAAAAAAGAAGACACAGAGGTCGCATATGCGAAAAATGCGGAGTAGAAGTTACATCTTCTAAAGTAAGAAGAGAAAGGATGGGTCATATAGAGCTTGCATCTCCTGTTGCTCATATATGGTTTTTGAAATCGCTTCCTTCAAGAATTGGAGCATTATTGGATATGTCTCTCAGAGATATTGAGAATATTTTATATAGCGATAATTATATCGTAATAGATCCTCTTGTTTCGCCTTTTGAAAAAGGTGAGATTATTAGTGAAAAAGCTTATAATGAAGCTAAAGATAGCTATGGGATCGATAGTTTTGTAGCTATGCAAGGTGTTGAAGCTATAAGAGAGTTGCTAACGCGCCTTGATTTACATGAAATTAGGAAGGATTTAAGACTAGAATTAGAATCTGTTGCTTCTGAGATAAGAAGAAAGAAAATTATAAAGAGATTGCGTATTGTTGAAAACTTCATTAAATCTGGAAATAGGCCTGAGTGGATGATACTTACAACTATACCTATTTTACCACCTGATTTGCGTCCTTTGGTATCGCTTGAGAGTGGTCGTCCTGCAGTTTCTGATCTGAATCATCATTATAGGACTATTATTAATAGAAATAACAGGTTGAGGAAATTGTTGAGCTTAAATCCTCCTGAGATTATGATTCGTAATGAAAAAAGGATGTTACAAGAAGCAGTTGATTCTCTTTTTGATAATAGTCGTCGTAATACTTTGGTAAATAAAGCTGGTGCTGTTGGATATAAAAAGTCCATTAGTGATATGTTAAAAGGAAAACAGGGTCGTTTTCGCCAGAACCTCTTAGGAAAAAGGGTAGACTACTCTGGACGTTCTGTAATAGTTGTTGGTCCAACTTTGAAACTAAATCAGTGTGGATTACCAAAAAGAATGGCTCTTGAACTATTCAAACCTTTTGTTTACTCAAAGCTTAAGATGTATGGTATGGCTCCAACTATTAAGTTTGCTAGTAAGTTGATAAGAGCAGAAAAACCAGAAGTTTGGGATATGCTTGAAGAGGTAATAAAAGAGCATCCTGTTTTGTTGAATAGAGCGCCTACGCTACATAGACTTGGTATTCAGGCTTTTGAGCCAATCCTTATTGAAGGCAAAGCAATACAGCTTCATCCGCTTGTCTGTACGGCGTTTAATGCTGATTTTGATGGTGATCAAATGGCAGTGCATGTGCCAATTTCATTGGAAGCTCAGCTTGAAGCTAGGGTGTTGATGATGTCCACTAATAACGTTTTAAGTCCTTCTAATGGCAGACCGATTATAGTTCCTAGTAAAGATATAGTACTTGGTATATATTATCTGACTTTACAAGAACCTAAGGAAGATAATTTACCATCTTTTGGTGCTTTTTGTGAAGTTGAGCATTCCTTGAGTGATGGTACTTTACATATTCATTCTAGTATAAAGTATAGGATGGAGTATATTAATAGCAGCGGTGAAACTCACTATAAAACTGTTTGTACAACTCCTGGCCGTTTAATATTATGGCAAATTTTTCCTAAGCATGAGAATCTAGGCTTCGATCTAATAAATCAGATATTAACAGTCAAGGAAATAACTGGTATAGTTGATTTGGTATATCGTAACTGTGGTCAAAGTGCTACAGTGGCATTTTCTGATAAATTAATGGTACTTGGCTTTGAGTATGCCACATTTTCTGGTGTCTCTTTTGGTCGTTGTGATATGGTTATACCTGAAACTAAAGCTACACATGTTGATCACGCGAGGGGTGAAATTAAGAAATTCTCTATGCAATATCAAGATGGGCTAATAACTAGAAGTGAGAGGTATAACAAGGTTATAGATGAATGGTCTAAGTGTACGGATATGATAGCTAATGATATGTTAAAAGCAATATCTATATATGATGGAAATAGTAAGTACAACTCAGTGTATATGATGGTTAACTCTGGTGCAAGGGGTTCTACTTCACAGATGAAACAGCTAGCAGGAATGCGAGGGCTCATGACCAAACCTTCTGGTGAGATTATAGAAACACCTATAATTTCTAATTTCCGTGAAGGATTGAACGTATTTGAATACTTTAATTCTACTCACGGTGCGCGTAAAGGTTTAGCTGACACTGCACTTAAAACTGCAAACTCTGGATACTTAACTCGTCGTTTAGTTGATGTATCTCAAAATTGCATAGTTACAAAGCATGACTGTAAAACAAAAAATGGTCTTGTTGTGAGAGCTACAGTTGAAGGAAGTACTATAGTTGCATCTCTAGAGAGTGTTGTGCTGGGTAGAACAGCTGCAAATGATATATATAACCCAGTGACAAAAGAATTATTAGTAAAAGCAGGGGAATTAATTGATGAGGATAAAGTAAAGCAAATCAGCATTGCAGGTCTTGATGTTGTAAAAATTAGATCGCCTTTAACTTGTGAAATAAGTCCTGGTGTATGTTCTTTATGTTATGGAAGAGACCTTGCAACTGGTAAAATTGTTTCAATAGGTGAAGCAGTTGGTGTTATAGCTGCTCAATCTGTTGGAGAGCCAGGTACTCAGTTAACGATGCGTACTTTTCATATAGGTGGAGTAATGACTAGAGGCGTTGAATCCTCGAATATTATAGCTTCTATTAATGCTAAAATAAAGTTAAACAATAGTAATATAATTATAGATAGAAACGGAAATAAAATTGTGATAAGCCGTTCCTGTGAAGTCGTGTTGATTGATAGCCTTGGTAGTGAGAAGTTGAAGCACAGTGTACCTTACGGCGCTAAGCTTTATGTAGATGAGAGTGGGTCAGTAAAAATTGGCGATAAAGTTGCGGAATGGGATCCTTATACATTGCCTATTATCACGGAGAAGACTGGTACAGTGTCTTATCAGGACTTAAAAGATGGAATTTCGATCACTGAAGTGATGGATGAATCTACAGGAATATCGAGCAAAGTAGTAAAAGACTGGAAATTGCATTCTGGTGGAGCTAATTTACGTCCTCGTATTGTGCTGCTTGACGATAATGGTAAAGTAATGACACTCGCAAGTGGCGTTGAAGCATGTTATTTTATACCAATCGGTGCAGTGCTCAATGTACAAGATGGCCAGAAGGTTCATGCAGGTGATGTTATTACAAGAACACCAAGAGAGTCAGTTAAAACTCGTGATATTACTGGTGGTTTACCGAGGGTTATAGAGTTATTTGAAGCACGTCGTCCTAAAGAGCATGCTATTGTTAGTGAGATAGATGGCTATGTAGCGTTTTCTGAAAAAGACCGTAGAGGAAAACGCAGTATATTAATTAAACCTGTAGATGAACAAATTTCTCCAGTTGAATATTTGGTATCAAGAAGTAAGCATGTAATAGTCAATGAAGGTGATTTTGTACGTAAAGGTGATCTATTGATGGATGGTGACCCTGATCTCCATGATATTTTACGTGTGCTTGGGTTAGAAGCTTTAGCGCACTATATGATTTCTGAAATACAGCAAGTTTATAGATTGCAGGGTGTTCGTATAGACAATAAGCATTTAGAGGTGATCTTAAAACAAATGCTACAAAAAGTGGAAATTACTGATCCTGGTGATACTATGTACTTGGTTGGCGAAAGCATTGACAAGCTGGAAGTTGATAGGGAAAATGATGCTATGAGTAACTCTGGCAAACGGCCTACTCATTATCTTCCTATTCTGCAGGGGATTACTAGGGCAAGTCTTGAAACTAGCTCCTTTATTTCTGCTGCCTCTTTCCAAGAGACAACAAAAGTACTTACAGAAGCAGCATTCTGCGGGAAGAGTGATCCTTTAAGTGGATTAAAAGAAAATGTTATAGTAGGAAGATTAATTCCTGCTGGTACAGGTTTGATTATGAATAAGATCAGAGCACTTTCACTTTGTGATAATGTGGATAAATATGAAAAATATTTTGATATTGAAACTTATGACGAGGAATGGTTGATGGATAATGGTTGTCATTTACACTCTGGTGAGGAAGAGAGCGTAGTGGCATACGATCAGTCGAATTGAGTACAGCTAGTGTGTCTCTTGACCAAAAAAGCCAATAATATTTTCTTTCACTTCTGTGCTATCTGTCATGTTATTTACTCTCACACGAAATTCAGATGAGCCTTGAAGCCCGCTACTGTACCAACCTATGTGTTTGCGGGCCATCTTTATTCCTGTGTCATTTCCATAGTACTCAAGAATATTGTCGTAATGCTCGAGTATGATGCTTAATCTCTCTGAAGCTGTTGGCTCAGAAGTTTCACTTCCACTGAGAAAGTTCATTGCTTGATTAATCAGCCAAGGTTTACCGTAGGCACCACGACCTATCATCACTCCGTCTGCTCCAGATTCTTTGAGAGCATTCTGAATATCATTTAAATTTTTAATATTGCCATTTATAGCACTTCTCATAATAGTCCAAAAAAGGTAAGATATGGATTTATAGTAGTGATGGTAAGCATGCCAGCAGCATATAGTTATGA
>NZ_JAPQLE010000023.1:0-3346 GCF_028982185.1 Wolbachia endosymbiont of Drosophila baimaii
GTTTTTTTGATTGAAAGTCTCCTGTTTCTTTTCTTCTTTGCTGCCACTCCCATAAAGTAGTTCGTCCAATCTTAAATCTTGCTGCCACTGCTTCTCTGCTTTCTCCTTCGTCTAGCGCTTCCATTGCTTTTTTTCTTAAATCATAACTATATGCTGCTGGCATTCAACCTCCTTATCATCATCTATCCTTATCCTATCACATCCGGACTTTTATGGAAAGAGCTATAAATGCTCGATTAAGTTGAATTGCTTGCTTTGAACGAGAGATTGAATACTCTGAACTACCTCCAAGTAGCATATAGTATCCTCAAGCCGGTCAGTTGTAAGTCCTAAAGGGGGGGATTTAAAGGTAAAATCAATATTAACACTAACTAATTGAGAATGATACTTCTCCTCTGCACTATAGCCTAAATGAACCCAAAGCCGTAAGTCAGATATAAGAAGATTACATGCAGACATTGCATTCCAACATCACTGAGTTTAAGCTACTTACAACTACTAACACACGCTAGCATTCATCATTCCATCAAGAAAACCCCACAAGAGCCTTGCTCCCTTTTGAGCACCCTGCATAACTTTATCTTGCTCTTTTTCATCTAGATCTTCAATAAGATTTGCACATTCCTCAGAATGCCACTCATCAGCATGCATATGGACCGTAAAAAATTGAAGAGAACGCTCATCACTTATTGAATAGTGTTTTTTTAAACCTTCAATTTTAGACTTAGAAACCTCTGGAGTTTGACGTTCATAAGCATAAAGTGCACCCAAACCGGAAGCAAAGTCTGATCGTACAATATCAAAGTAACCATCAACTAACTCCTGTGTCTCTCTAATCTGTGCATCCTTATGGAGATCAGACCGTGTTACACCAAGCCCTTCAGCAAAACGTTTCCTTAACTCTGGATGATTTTCATCACCTTGTTCTTCTTCTATCAAATTACCAAGCAAAACCTGTCGCATTTTTAGATCTGGGCACAAAAAATGTACACCACTGATATAACGAGGAAACGCAGCAACGTGGTGATAATATTCTTTAGCATAGGTTTGTAAAGCTTGCAAGCTTAAGCTTCCTGTATTCCATGATTGGTAGAATGGACGATTTAGTAAGTGCAATTCATCTAACTTGTTATTTAGAGACTTAGTAAATTTCATTATTTCCTCCATTATATCAACATATAGTTCATATACTATAGTTTTCTTATTGTTACGATCATGCTAAGATCAACACAATGGTGGGATTGGTAGGACTCGAACCTACGGCCAATTCGTTATGAGCGAACTGCTCTAACCGACTGAGCTACAATCCCTTTTATCAATATTTATAATACACACAAAAGCAAATTTGTCTATTAGCTTATTTCACTATCAACCCAACTTAGCAGATCATTTGTTGCACCAATTTTGCGTGCAATTTCCTTACCATCTTGAAATATAATCAAAGTAGGTATAGATTGAACCCCATACTTACTTGGCACTTCAGTTTCTCCATCTATATCGAATTTGCAGATCTTAATCTTGCCTTTTCTGTCTTTAGCCAATTGTTCGATACGTGGCATTAGACTTTTACATGGCCCACACCATTCTGCCCAAAAGTCTATCAGAACAAACCCTTTATAGTCAGTGACTTCAGATTTGAAATTTTGATCATTTACCGATGTAATATCATCACTCATAAAATACCTAAATTTTTGTAAAATATAGCGTATCTATTAGCAGTTAATCAACTAAATTCTTACCGCAGAGCTTGAAAAATTGCCCTAAAGTGTTTTGCATAAACAAAAAACTTCTATTACATCTGGTGGTTAAAGATATCCACGTTTTCCCAACCCATTAAGTCTAACTCAATACGAGTAGGAAGAAATTCAAAGCACTTTTGGGCCAATTCTTTTCTATTTTCACGTTCCAGCATTAAGTCTAGCTTTTCCTTTATCCTGTGGAGATACAAAACATCAGATGCAGCATAACTTTTTTGTTTGTCTGTTAAATTTTCATTTCCCCAATCAGAAGATTGCTGCTGCTTATTTAGTTTGGTATCAAGCAGCTCTAAGCACAACTCTTTTAAGCTATGATTATCTGTGTAAGTGCGAACTAAACGTGAAGCTATCTTTGTGCAATAGCACGGAAGTGCCCAAGTTTCCAAGTAATAACGTATTATGTTTACATCAAATCGCGCGAAGTGAAATATTTTAGTTATATTTTTATCCTCTAATATTTTTCTCAAATTTGGCGCTGTATAATCGTTCTTGAGTTGAACTAAGTGAGCGTTGCCATCATTAAAAGAGAGCTGCACAAGGCATAATCTATCTCTGCTATGAAGTAGCCCCATTGCCTCGGTATCAACAGCTATAGACCTTATATCATCTGGTATTGAACTAGCTGGCAAGTCGTCTTTATATAAAAATATTCCCATAAAATTAATACATTTTTTGGCACAATTGAAAACCTATGATAATCAAAAATGAGTCTTAAGTATACGAAAAGATCATAGAAGGAACCACGCAAATTTATGGGCTCTCACATTTTTCGTGTACACGGGGTTTACAAATCGCTGTATATGCCTATAATTAAGTAAATTTAGGTTAATTTAATTGCGGGAGTAGCTCAGTTGGTAGAGCGCAACCTTGCCAAGGTTGAGGTCGAGGGTTCGAACCCCTTCTCCCGCTCTTTGCTTTCAAAATCATTTCGTCAAAAATCCCTTGACAAACTCCGCCAGCCCCCTTACCATGAAAGTGAAGCCATTGTATTTGCTTTCGCCAATCTGCAGATTAAAAGGTAAGGATTACTTAATGTATCGGCGTCTTATGTTTAATTTTTTGCAGTATATAGATACTGTATGTCTTTACAAAACTTCATCTACATCTAGATTTTTATCTAAATAAGCTGAACGCGCTTATAAAGCGTTACAAGACATCAAAAAATGCCAATACTCGACAGAGATAGTAAAAGACTAGCTAACTCGGGGGTTCTTTGTCTTTTTTTCTGCTTAGTAAATTTCTTAAACGTTTGCAGCGTAAGTTAGTTGCAATTAAAAGCAGCTGAATTTCGCTTGTCAAGCGTTTAAAACATAAAAAACGCCAATATTTTAAAGCGGATAATAACCACGGGGCTTCTTTTGCCTTTTTTTCGTTTGGTAAATTTCTTAATGTTTATGGCTAAACGACAACCGTCATCCCGCTACGTGTTAGTGGGATCTCTTGTTAGCAGCTGAGATACCGCGAATGAATCGCGGTATGACGTAGGACTGCTGTCATTCCAGCGCGTGACGCTGGAATGGCTTTGTTGCATCGCTACTTATGAAAGGCTAACTATAATTAGGATTATAAGCAACTTATTGAAAATCTTG
>NZ_JAPQLE010000024.1:0-3009 GCF_028982185.1 Wolbachia endosymbiont of Drosophila baimaii
GTTTTTTTGATTGAAAGTCTCCTGTTTCTTTTCTTCTTTGCTGCCACTCCCATAAAGTAGTTCGTCCAATCTTAAATCTTGCTGCCACTGCTTCTCTGCTTTCTCCTTCGTCTAGCGCTTCCATTGCTTTTTTTCTTAAATCATAACTATATGCTGCTGGCATTCAACCTCCTTATCATCATCTATCCTTATCCTACCACATCCGGACTTTTATGGAAAGAGCTATACCACGCCATCCTACAATTTCATTGATGAAACTGCCTAACACTGGCGCAATTGCCATGACAACTGTAAGAACAGAATTCATGATTCCAATAAATTTCACCGCTTCGTCGCCTTTGTAGCTGTCTGCAACGATTGCAAACACAACTACAGATGTGCTAACACCAATGCCCTGAACAAAGCGAGAGATTAAAAGCCAAAAAATCGACGGTGCAAAAACACAACCAACAGCGCCGATTAATAACAAAGTGTTACCTATGATCATAATTCTCCTTCTGCCATAGCATTCAGACAATGGACCAAAAAACAACCCTCCTATGCAAAAGCCTAGGAAATTATAAGCAATAGTTAATTGAATTATGCCTTCCGGTACGTTAAAATAGTGCACCATATCAGGAAAACTAGGTACGGAAATGTCAATTTCAATGAACTTGGCAATGAGAGACAGGATTAACAGAAATGGTAGTAACATTTGAGATTTTTAATTAATGAATAAAAATATCACATTTAAAGCGTTGAAAGAAAACATTTTTTACTGTTATTAAAATGGTTAGAAACACCTCATGTGAAGGAATGGTGGATAAATTGGACACTAGGGTTAATTAAAGAAAAATATGACAACTATGTTAAAGCTCTTACTCTCTGTCCTAACTTTACTTATTTCCTCTTACTTTTTCAACAGTCCGTCTAAATTACTACAAGCAGTTTAATTTTTAGTAAATATGTCATTATTCAAAAATATGCAAGAAGCTTTACAGAAACTTAACATAATTTTATCATAAAAATGTCATTCTTAAGTCCCATGTAAAAACAAATTTTGGCACTAATTTAATTAACTATGAGCTGGATAAATTGGAAAATAAATTTTGTTTACTTTTACAACACCTTAAGATCTAATGTCACTTTATCAATCAAAAATATTACAATAGGCTAGTATGTTCCTTACTCTTTTTCTCAAAATATTACCTATTTATATTACAATATTTATTGGTTACTTAGCAGGAAAATATCTTAAAATTGATAGAAACACTATATCTCAAATACTTTTTTATATAGCTAATCCAATAGTGATTTTATATGGAGTCTCTCATACAGAAGTTAACTTAAAAGTAATTTCTCTGCCGATTTTGATATGGTTTATAGGTAGCACTATGTCCTTATCAGTGTATTATCTTTCTTCTTTTTTATTTAAGGATAACACAAGAAACATATTAGCATTTAGCTCGGGCAGCACAAGTATGGGTTATTTTGGCCTGCCGATTGCCATGGCTTTATTTGATGAAGATTCAGTATCTGTATATGTTGTTTGTTATATAGGAATGGCGCTATTTGAAAACAGCTTAGGATTTTACATAGCTGCAAATGGTATTTATACCGCAAAAGAATGCATATTAAAGTTGTTCAAACTTCCTTCGCTTTATGCGATGGTTCTGGGCTTCTTTTTAAGTATATACGATATACAAATACCTACTTTTTTAACAGATGTTATGATGAATATTAGAAGTACATTTGTCACATTAGGAATGGTGCTACTTGGAGTGAGCATTGCGAATATTGCAAGCTTTAAAATAGATTGGAAGCTTGCTTTGATCACTATTACAGCAAAGTACGTATTCTGGCCACTGTTTGTTTTAGGAATTGTCCTTTTAGACAAGCATGTTATAGGTATATACGATGAGAGTATATATAAAGCACTGATGTTGCTGGCTATTATTCCAGTTTCTGGGTCCAGTATAATACTTGCTAATATTTTGAATTATCAACCAGATAAAGCTACTCTGTTGCTTCTAATCAGTACTGCAGTGGGACTGTTTTATGTTCCACTAATAATATCATTATTTTTTACTAAACTTGTTCCTTTTTGATCAAAAAATTAAGCGCTTGCACAACCATTATTTGGGTAACAACACAAGACATTGATAAAACTTGAATTTATAGCTAAAGCAACTTCTACAATTTGGTAACCCGTAATCCCGCTACTAGTTAGCGCCGCGGCGGTAAATTGACCTTACCCAGAAAAAGTAGAGAGAAAGTTAAAACGTTTTTGGAGTAAAATAAAACGTTTTTTCAAAATATGACAAACAGAAGAGAATATACAGCAGAATTCAAATTAGAAGCTGTTAAGCTGGTTAAAGAAACAGGTCAAGCAAGTACAAAAATAGCAAAAGATCTAGGTATAGATGGCAGTATGTTAAGTAAGAAAATATGATGGAAAAATGTCTGGAGCATACGCATTTCCAGGCAAAGGCTCCTTATCACAAAGAAAGATTTGATCTAAAAAAAGAACTAACAAGAGAAAGAGACATTTTAAAAAAAGCCCTGGGCAAAGAAAAAGAGTAAAGTATTCTTTTATATAGAAATTGCTATAAAACACAGGAACTATGTAGGGTTTTGTACTGGTGGTATGGGTTGCTAAGGAAAAAAGCAGTAAAGAATTAGCAAAAGAAGGGCTTCTAGCAGATATTCAAAAAATACATCAAGCTTCTAAATGCAGATATGGAGCCCCTAAAATTCACGCTGAATTAAAAGCTTTAGGCAAAAATTAAAACAGTACAAAGTGTTATGCAAGAAAATGGCATTAAAGCCAAGCTTAGACGAAAGTTCAAAAATAAAAAACAGCAAATAAGCAACCGAGTTGTGGCTCCGAACACATTGGATCAAAATTTTACTACTGATCAGCCAAATAAAGTTTGGGATTACCTACATAAAAACTAAAGAAGGTTGTTGGCGGCAATAATTGACCTATATTCACGCATGGTGGTTAATGAGTAACATGATAATTATAGC
>NZ_JAPQLE010000025.1:0-4398 GCF_028982185.1 Wolbachia endosymbiont of Drosophila baimaii
ACTGTAATATGGATGTTTTTAATGGATGGTTTGAGCAATTTTTGACACCGATCTTGGAACCTGGACAGACTGTCATTCTTGACAATGCTACTTTTCATAAGTCTGATAAAGCTTGCTAAAGGGGTTGGTGCAGAAATTTTGTATCTGCCGCCTTATTCTCCAGATTTCAACAAAATTGAGCATCATTGGTTTGCTATAAAAAACAGAGCCAGGAAAAACATTCCTCTATTCGAATCCTTTCGTCGTGCTGTTGATTCTGCCTTCCTATGACCTGTTCGGACTATTATGAGAAATGCTATAATTTGTAAATAAAATAGTTTTGCATTTTCTTATAAAATGAGTAATATTAGCGTATTAATTATAGAATCAATCATTATGTTTGATGAGAATAATCCTTGGAATTTGGGAAAGAAACCAGTAGGGAACAAAACTCCTAATAATGAAGATATTTTAAGTAAAGCTGTATCTGATATAAGGTTCTTTCTTAATGGGTTAACCAGAAACAGGGGCAAAAAACCTTATTTCATCATTTTCATTATTTTGCTGTTCTATGCTTGCGCTGGCTTTTATATTGTTCACCCCAGTGAAGAAGGCATAGAACTTACCTTTGGTAAATACTCTAACACAGAGATGTCCGGTTTGCGCTATCACTTTCCCTATCCTATTGGTAAGGTTTTTAAAGTGAACGTTAAGGAAGTAAATCGCGAAGAAATTGGAGTAAGCGGTTCTTATGGGCGAGATACAGACCGCGGTGAAGGTGTTATGCTTACCGGAGATGAAAATATAGTCAACGTTAACTTCGAAATTCAGTGGCGCGTTAGAGATGCTAAGGACTATTTATTCAAAGTGCGGGATTATCAACCTGGTTTGAGCGTTAAAAACGCTGCTGAAAGTGCTATGAGGGAGATAATAGGTAAGAATACGATTTCTTTTGCACTAGAAGGTCAAGGAAGAGCCGAAATTTCCAGAGATACCAGAATTTTATTGCAACAGATCCTTGATGGATACCAAATGGGCATAGAGATTTTATCTGTTCAAATGAAAAAAATTGATCCACCAGAAAAAGTAATCAGTTCGTTTAGAGATGTACAAAGTGCTCGCGCAGACAAAGAGCGTACTATAAACGAAGCATATGCTTATAATAATGATATTATACCTCGAGCAAAGGGTGAAGCGATAAAGATAAAATTAGATGCACAAGCATATGAAAATGAAATAATAAATGAAGCAAAAGGTAATGCAAATCGCTTTTTATCTCTTTATGAGGAATATAGACAGAATCCTTCTCTCGTTAAGAACCGTATTTATCTTGAAACTATGGAAAATATTTTCAGTAAGGTAGATAAAGTTGTTGTAACTGATGATCTGAAAGGTATGTTTTCTTATTTACCTCTTACAAATTTAGGAAAATAACCATGAGTAGTAATATTAAAATTGTTTTTGTTTCTGTATTTGTTGTTTTATTGATTGTTTTATTTAATTCAATATTTGTTGTGCAAGAAACAAAGCAAGCGATAGTTATACAACTCGGTAAAGTTGTAAGAGATGTTAGGGAAAGTGGCTTATATTTTAAGTTACCATTCATAAATAGTGTAGAGTTTCTTGATAAAAGAGTTTTAGATTTAAGTCCTGATAAGATCCCAAGGGAAGTGATAACAGCGGATCAAAAACGTATTATAGTAGATGCATATGCAAAATATAAAATAACAAATCCTGTTATTTTTTACCAGGCTGTGAGGAATGAATCAGGGCTGGTTAGAAGATTATATCCGGTTATAGAAGCACACATAAGAGAAAATATAGGCAGATTTTCGTTGATTAGCTTGTTGAATGAAAAAAGATCAGAGGTTATGCAATTGATTCAGCGTGGAGTTTATTCTGAAGCTGAAAAATTTGGCATAGAAATAATAGATGTAAGAATTAAGAGGGCAGATTTACCAGAAGAAAATAGTTCTGCAATATTTCGCCGTATGCAAACTGAAAGGGAAAAAGAAGCAAAAGAAATTAGAGCAGAAGGAGAGCAAGCTGGGCAGGAAGTTAGATCAAAAGCTGATAAATTAAAAAGGGAAATTATCTCTAGTGCAGTAAAAGAATCGTACGAAATAAGGGGCCGTGGTTATGCTGAAGCAACTAGAATTTATAATGAGGCATTTAAAGTCGATGAAGAGTTCTTTAACTTTTATCGCTCTATGAGCGCTTATAGTAAATCATTTGCCGAAAATAATACTAAATTTGTACTTTCACCAAACAATAACTTTTTAGATATTTTAAACAAAGGATGGAAATAATTTATGAAAAGTAAGGCATTTATTTTATCTATATTTGCATATTTTCTAATTGCGTTTTCTTCGTACGCTAATATGTTTGATTGGAATGCAAAAAAGGTCGTTAATGCTAGCACTACTGCATGTAACTGTAATCAAGGACTTGCCGATTTAGTGGAAGAACTCATTCCTGCGGTTGTAAATATTTCAAGCGAACAAATAATCAAACAAGAAAGTAACAATAGAACTAAAATCCCTTTTATGCCAAGAAATAATTTCTTTGATGATTTTAGAGAATTTTTTGAGCATTTTGATCAGTTTTTTATGGATAGGGGCCCTAGTGTTAACAGAGAGGTGGTGTTGCTTGGTTCTGGGTTTATTATAGATAAAGGTGGAACTATAGTAACCAATTGTCACGTTATTAAAAACGCCCAAGATATCACAGTTACTATGAACGATAATACTTATTTCAAAGCAGAAGTTTTAGGCTATGATGCAAGAACTGATCTTGCTGTGCTTAAGGTTCATTCTAATAAAGATCTTCCTTTTGTTGCATTTGGTAATTCTGATACAGCAAGGGTTGGCGATACAGTTATTGCAATAGGTAACCCATTTGGTTTGGGTAGCTCTGTAAGCACAGGAATTATATCTGCAAGGTCTAGAGACATTAGTATCGGCACTATGAATGAATTTATTCAAACCGACGCTGCAATTAATAGAGGCAACTCTGGAGGGCCATTATTTGATTTAAATGGAAAAGTTATAGGCATTAACACCGCTATCTATTCCCCATCTGAGTCTGGCGGCAATGTGGGTATAGGCTTTGCTATACCATCTAATTTAGCTATGTCAATTATTGACACATTAAAAAGTGGCAAAAAAATAAAACATGGTTGGCTTGGTGTGCAAGTTCAGCCTATAACGAAAGAATTTGCTGAGTCCTTGGGTTTAAAAGATATAAAAGGCGCATTGGTTGCAAGTATAGTAAAGGATAGTCCTGCAGAAAAAGGTGGAATTAAGGTGGGTGACATATTATTAGAATTTGATGATAAAAAAATTGATAGAACGACACAACTACCTCAAATGGTTTCAAGAACTGAACCTGGAAAAAAAGTACAAATTAAGTTACTTAGAAAGAGCAAAGAGGTCAATATTAAGGTTGTGATTGAAGAATCTGCAAATGATGGTCAAGGTAATAATCAAGAAGAAAACAAATCAACATCCGATTACATAACTGGTTTAACTGTTTCAAACCTGCCAAAAGAATCAAAAGAAAGTAATCCTACAAAAGGTGTGATAGTTACTAATGTAGATAGTAACAGTAATGCCACGTTGCGTGGTATTAAAAAAGGAGACATTATTATCCAATTAGATGGAACCGATATAGAAAATACTAATGATTTTCAAAAACAAGTTGATTCAGCAGTAAAGAAAAACGGTAAAGATTCAATAATGTTGCTCATTTACCGCAATGGAAATCAATTCTTTACTTCGATAAAGTTGAAGAAATAGCACTCGTAGGTTATTTACTAAATTAGCAGCATTGTAAGCCTGTCATTGTAACACCTCAATCTTACAAGACAAATCAAAACTATTAAAGTCTACATTCCATTCACTAAAATACACATATGGATAATATAAATTTTCTAAAATTCATTGAACTGTGCTTTCAAACAGTGGTGCCGGGATGTGAGTATAATGATTATCAGTACATAAAAGTCATAGCAGACAGGCTGGAAGCAGCGAATGCTGGCGAAGTAAGGCGCATAATATTCAATATGCCTCCGCGTTCAATGAAGTCCATATGTATGAGTGTTGCGTGGCCCACATGGATACTGGGAAATCAGCCAACTGCAAGAATAATAGTTGCAAGTTATTCTAAGTTGCTTAGCGAAAAACATTCGCTCGATACGAGGTGCATAATGCAATCTGATTGGTATAAAAAGCTATTTCCAGAGGTAGAACTATCCAAAGACCAGAACACTAAATATAAATTCCAAACAGTGCAGAGAGGATACAGAATCGCAATATCAGTTGGAGGAACATTATAGCATTTCTCATAATAGTCCGAACAGGTCATAGGAAGGCAGAATCAACAGCACGACGAAAGGATTCGAATAGAGGAATGTTTTTC
>NZ_JAPQLE010000026.1:0-14285 GCF_028982185.1 Wolbachia endosymbiont of Drosophila baimaii
ACTGTAATATGGATGTTTTTAATGGATGGTTTGAGCAATTTTTGACACCGATCTTGGAACCTGGACAGACTGTCATTCTTGACAATGCTACTTTTCATAAGTCTGATAAAGCTTGCTAAAGGGGTTGGTGCAGAAATTTTGTATCTGCCGCCTTATTCTCCAGATTTCAACAAAATTGAGCATCATTGGTTTGCTATAAAAAACAGAGCCAGGAAAAACATTCCTCTATTCGAATCCTTTCGTCGTGCTGTTGATTCTGCCTTCCTATGACCTGTTCGGACTATTATGAGAAATGCTATACATCTTGATAAAACGTAATTTACATCCACGTCTTTAGTTAACGCCAGCAATAAATGTTCTACTTTCGCATATTTAAGATTAAAATTAGAAGCAATGAATAGTGCTCTATTCAAACTTGCCTCTAAGTTTTTGGAAATCATCTCCTATTCTCTTTAAAAGTGGGAACTCATATATAATGAATAGCACACAATTATTAAAAAAATTGAAATCCAGCAGTTCGCTGTAGCCAATTTGAATCCCACTCTGGATCTACGTCATAGCACCGCAATATCTCAGCATAGATTCCGCTAATGAGTAGCGGAATGACGAGTTTTACGCTTATCAAATTGTAGGTAAATCCTATTTAATACGCTTTTTCTAGTACTCTGCTTTTCTTCTTAAATGCATTGATCTTTTTTCTACCGTATTTAGTCTTTAACGTACTTGGCCTTTTAAAGACCTTTTTGCTGTTACGTTTTTTAAATTGCACACTACAATCAAAATTTAGCTCTCCTTCTTTGTCTGCCAGTGCAGGCAGTCTTCTCTTATCTTGAGGTGTAACAAAAGATAGCGCATACCCTTCAGCTCCAGCGCGTGCAGTTCTACCTATACGATGAATATAGTCAGCTTGCGATTGTGGTGCATCATAATTGATAACATGTTGAATGTGGGGAATATCAAGGCCGCGAGAAGCAACATCTGTTGCAACCATGATTTGATTACGGCCACGACGAAAAGAATTAATGACCCTTTCGCGCTTGTGCTGCCTTAAATCACCATGAATTGCTAAAGCGCTATAGTCATCTTTGTGCAATCTGTTAGCTAGCTGATCCGCTCCTCGCTTTGTTTTGACAAAGATAATGATTGATCCTTCGCGCTGACATAGTTGTGTAACAAGCTTTTCATATTTTTCTGATTCTGATGCATAAACAATTTCTTGCTTAATTTTTACAGAAGTTGTAGCCTCACAATCAACAGAAATACGTTCTGGTCGATTAAGGTACTTCTCAGCAAGTTTTACTATATCTCCAGGAAGAGTTGCAGAAAACATAAGAGCTTGCCTTATTTTAGGCAAATGCTTCATAATTTCTTCAATCTGAACTCCAAAGCCCATATCAAACATACGATCCGTTTCATCAAGCACAAGAACGCTAACATTGCGAGTAATCAAAGTTTTACGCTCAATATGGTCTATAATACGACCAGGAGTACCTATTACAATTTGTGGTTTTTTCTGAAGCTGATTTAGCTGCCTAAAAATAGGCTCACCACCAATCAACAAAGCGACCCTTAGTGCAGAATTTTGAGATAAGAGTTTTCTTATCTCATTTGCTACCTGATGCGCAAGCTCTCTGGTTGGCACGATGACTAAAGCTGAACCAGTGTTAGGCTCATTCAGCAACTTAGCAACCAACGGAATAGCAAATGCTAAAGTTTTTCCAGTCCCCGTTTGAGCAGATCCGAGAATATCTTTACCTTGTAGCGCTAAGGGAATCGCTTGTATTTGAATCGGAGTTGGGACGAAAAGACTATTTTTATCTAGAGCTTGTCTAAGCGAAGCTGGGAGACCCATCTCATGAAAATTATTCACAATACGTTAATCCTGTCAAAAGACTTCATAATAGATTAATCTTCCAATCTTAAATTTATTGCAGATTTTTTATCTTCTCCGTTTCTACCGCGCTCCTCTTTAACCTCATAACTCACCCTTTCTCCTTTTATTCCCTTCTCTTTATTCTCTCCTTTAAGTACCTCAGGTCTTATTCCCGAACGTTCCAATGTGCTAATATGTACAAAAACGTCACCCCCTTTACCTTCTGGCTTGATGAAACCATAGCCTTTTTCGGCATTAAACCATTTTACATTACCAAATTCCATTTAAACAACTCCTAAATTATTAACTAACATTACTAATGTGATGAAAAACTTTGAAATTACGATCGAGAATGCTTTAAGTTTAGCTATTGAAACTAAACCTTTATACTCCATAGTCTATTCTTAACATTACATGACAATAATACACAATTGTTGTACTTGATGCAAATAAATTTTTTAATCGTTAAGCGAACCTGCAACCGTCATTTCGCTAACTTTAATCGTTGGTGAATTAAATTGCCCACAAAAAGTTAGATCATCTGCAACGACTAAATTGCTAAACATATCCTTCAAATTGCTAGCAATGGTAATCTCATGTATTGGATACGTTATTTTTCCATTTTCTATAAAAAATCCGGAAGCGCCTTGGCTGTAATCGCCATTGATTAAATTGACACCAAAACCAAATAAATCAGTTACATATATTCCCTCTTTCACTTCCTGAATTAATTCTTCAAACGATACATCACCATTCTCAATGTAGAGGTTACTAGCTGCAGGAATAACTGCAGCATTACTTGCACGAGTTGCACTTCCGGTTGTTTCTGAGTCTAATTTTCTAGCCGAGTATAAGTCTAAAATCCAATTTTGTAATATTCCGTTTTTTACAAATATATTTTTCTTGCTAGTTATCCCTTCTCCATCAAATGGTCTCGATGCTATGCCTCTTGGCAACAATGGATCATCGATAATATTAATTCTATCGTTGAAAATCTGAGCGTTTAAACTACCCCTCAAGAAAGAACTGTTGCTTATAATACTGCTCCCATTTATAGCAGAAGCAAAACTTTTTACTAGCCCTTTTGCTGCTCTTTTTTCAAAAATAACTGGAAATTTACCAGTTTTCATTGTACGTGAATTCAATTGATCAACTGCTCTTTTTGCTGCTTCTTTTCCCATTAACTCTGGCAACTTTAAATCACTAAAATTACATGCTATATCATAATCGTAACCAACCTTCATTTCACTTTCTCTTCCAGCAACAACAGAGACCTGATTAGCAAAGGTTGATTTACTAAACGAGCCAATAAAACCAGAAACAGTCGATAATACTGTATTCACTAAAGCGTATGAAGAAGAGGCTCCTTCAGAATTAGTGATACTCTTATGTGCAAGGGCTGAATTTTCTGCAGCTTCAGCAATTTCTTTTAGGTTATCAACGGTTACAACATTATTATCTGAGATACTTAAATCTGCAGAAGAGATATAATTACTACCATTTACAGCAAAATTAATGCAAGGATCTTCTGGCGCATTCTTTGCCATTTCTACCACTTGGCTTACTGTATCACTCAGATTATTCAAATCGTTTGTAGAAATATACGCAGCTTTGTTTTTACCTGCTATAGCTCTGATTCCTACAGTGCAATTTTTAGATTGTGATATTTGCTCAATTTTTGATAGACGCTGAGAAACTGAAGTCTTATTAGTTTCATATATTGTAACTTCCGCATCTTGATTTTGCTTTTTTATTAGTTTAGTAATATCTGCTGCAATATTTAATATATTCATTTTCTATTCCTTAGATTTCTATAAAGATTCTGCACCACCTATAACTTCAATTAAATCAGTCGTAATCGCTGCTTGACGAGAACGATTATAAAGCAATGCTAATTTGTTCAGTATCTCTTTAGTGTTTCTGTTTGCTGATTCCATAGCAACCATTCTAGCACTATTCTCACTCGTTGCACTTTCAAGTAAAGCAGAGTAAAGAGCAATTACAACGTAATCTTGAACCAAAGATTTTAAAATAAATTCAATATTTTGTGGTTCATACTCATAGCCGTAATCTGTTGTTGGACCAGCCAGAGAGCTATCAATCAAGGATGAGTCTTTACTCCATGGTTTTATTGTTTCCAACATTGGTTTTTGCGTGAAGGTATTATAGAATTTACTATAAAAAACTTTAACTTTATCGTATTTACTTAAATCTATACCATCAACCAAAGCTTCTACGTGCTTTAACGTGATTCCCTTACTATTTTCAATTTTTAAGATACTTTTAGAGTCAAATCTATTTTTACCTACATCAAAAGCTTTTTTACCAAGAAATACAATATCTACTTTTTTGCCATTTGCGATTGACTTATTTACACGCTCTTGACTAAATTTGACAATAGAAGAGTTAAAGTTGCCGCACAAGCCACGATCAGACGCAATAATGAATACTAGGTAAAAACCGTCGTTACTGACATTTAGAATTTTCGCCAGTAATTCTTGATCAACTGATAGCATTAATGAAAAAATAATGTTATGCAGCTTAGATACATATAATTTTGAATTTAATAACTTCTTTTGGCTTTGTAACAACTTTGCTGCAGAAACCATTTGCATTATTTTCGTGGTTTTCTGTACAGACCTAATATTCTTAATTCTTAAGGATAATTCCTTTAAGCTCTTCATTTTGTATACAACCCTGATTTATTAAAATATATAACTGTTAGTGTCTAAAAGCAAGTTTTTTTGACATTAAAACCAAGTCTAGCTAAGAAACTTGCAGGTTTATTGTTTGGAGATAAGGATTATATTAAGAAAGTGCTCTAACTTCAGCAATATCAATGTGAAAGTAGCCTAATGGTAATTTCTACAATTTGTGGAATTTTATAATATATGATAAACACAATTAAAACTATTACAACTTGAACACTTATGATCCCATTGTTCTAGTTCCCTGTTACAATTTTTACATTTCCAGCCTGGATCAGGCAAAGCTTCTGAGCCCATCTTGTTTAGCCAATAAATTACCTTGTCGTGTTCTTGCAATGTAACCTTGAGTTGTATTACAATAAAGTAGATTGACATGTAATTAGCTTTTTTCATAGCAGTGTCTAAATATTGACTTGCAAGATCATATTTACCTGAACTCATTGAGGACAAAGCAAGTAAACAGTAACTAAAATAATAATCAGGGCGTAAGTTGTATAGTCTTTCAGCACCTTTACTATTTAAATTGATGTACATTTTAGCTGACTGAGGAGTAGGATTTACTGTATACTCTGCCTCTAGCACTGCAGAAGCTTTTCTGATTTTTCCAAGTTTGATATATAATTCTGCCTTTAAATAATTGATGGGCTGAAAAATTGCACTATAACGTTGTGCTCTAAATAAAGACTTTATAGCCTCCTTAAAATTTCCTTTACTTTCATATTGCTTTGCTAAAGCGCAATAAAACACTGCAAACATTTCTTTATGATCAAAGGGGAGAAAAATATTGGACTTAACTGCTTCCTTCAACCTCAAAATTGCATTAATCCAATCTTCTTTCAATATGCAATGCTCTATTTGAAAGGGAATAGATAGCATTTTATCGTTAATTGAACTAGAGCAATATTCTATAAATTTTTGAAAGACTACTTTTTCTTGTTTGAGGTGAACGATCAGCTTATTGGCCAGAAGTAGAGCTAAGTTACGATTTTTATTTGCAACGTTTGTTAAACCGTTACTGAAAAAGCTGTAATTTCCCGTCTTACCTGAGTTAAAGAGCTTTATTAAAGATAACCTATCGCTCTTCTCATTTAGACTTTTAACTACCTTTTGGGAGTTCTCTATATTGTCTAAGTCTATGCTAAAGAAAGCTTCAAAGAGAAGCAATTCTTCCCTATCCCTTCTTCTATTTCTTATGTTGGCAAATGTTGATGAAATGGAAGAAAAAAAGCGTGCAAGTGCAATTAACAAAAATAATAAAACTACACAAGTAAAAATAATAAAATATAGATCAATACTTATAGTGTAATTGCCTAATTCTAATTTTATTACTTCACCACTTACCTTAACCCATATACCAAATAAAAACGAAAGAGCGAAAATTATAAAATAAATCATGAGATATATTGTAATAAGTGATGATATATTGTTGAAATATTCTTAGAAGCTACAATAAGACCATTCAATTTATTCAGCCATGGCTTGAATTCTGGGTGTGCTAAATCTCCTATTGTAGTAGCTATGCTCTGCCAATCATTATCGTTTATTGACTCCTCAATTTCTGCGAATTTTGCCCTTAATGGGTCATTTTTATCTTGTATTCTAATCCAGTTTGAAATGATTTTTTTAGACAATGTACTTTTGTTGTAATAGATAGTATCAATAGTTTTTTTAAAAGATAACTTCAATTCGTGTAAGGTATTTATCTCTTTCAAATTTTCTAATTCATTTACTGCATTTTCTATCTCTGGATCGTCAAGCTCTGATATCAAAGGCTTTATTGAATTTATATGGTTATCAAATTTTGCTTCTCGCAATAACGAATTCTTCATTTTAATCACAAGTAACAGCAATTTTGCAAGGTTCTTACATCTTGAATTATTATCATCTTGCTCACACTGAGTATGCTGACTTCTCTTTAAGTCAAATATCCTTTTTTCCGTTCTAGATTGATTAACTTCAAGTAACATTCTAAGCTCATCCATGCCTTCCATTAAAGTTTTCACATTATTTTCACTCTCTTGCTGATTTATTTTTAAAAAGATTATGTTATTTATTGTGATGTAACCGGTAAATAACAATACAATTAAGAACCAACCTATGTACTTTTGCTGAGTATCATTCATAACGTAGTATCTCCGCAGGATCTTGTGCAGCTGCCTGCAATGCAGGAGCAATTGTCGCTAAAAATGATAAGAATAATGCAAGTGCAGAAATGTTCACTACATCTTGAGGAACTAATATCATTGGTAAACTTGAAAAAAAGTATATCATAGGGTCAAACAGCTTGACGTTAGTAATGTTTTCTAAAAACACTCTAATGCTTTCGATATTGAGAGAAAAAACGACACCTATAATACAGCCAAGACAAGTTCCCGTAAAACCGATTAATAGACCACAAGCACAAAATATGCGCATAATGCTTCCACTTGTTGCACCAAATGTACGCATAATTGCAATCGCGGATTTCTTTTCTTGCACTATCATCATTAAATTTGAGATAATATTAAACGCTGCTACAACTATAATCAAAGTAAGAATTAAAAACATCACATTTCTTTCAGTTTTTAAAGCACTAAAATAATGGCTTTGCTGTGATTGCCAACTTTCAGCTTCCATTCCTATTTCTTTTTCTATAGCATCTGCCAGCTTATCAGCTCTAGTAACGTCGTCTACAAGTACTTCTATATTTTTTATGCTATTTTCATAATTAAAAAAGGCTTGTGCTGATTTTAGAGGCATATATATCAAGGTATTATCATACTCAAACATACCCATATCAAATATTGCTATAACTTTATATTTTTTCATTCGCGGCATTTCACCAAGTAATGCATCAAATTCTTCAGATGATATAAACGTAATTTCGTCGCCATAGTCAATGTTCAAAGCTTCTGCCAATCGTGCTCCTATTATTATCCCTTCATCAAATTTTTTTACATCACCTATAATTACATTATTTGTAACGGCAGTACTATCAAGCAAGTCTTTAGTTGACACACCTCGCACTACGCTACCTGCAATTTTATCATTTGCTGCAATAATGACTTGATCATTGGTCATAGGAGTAGCCTTTAATATACCAGGAATTCTCTCAATAGATTTTGAAACTGCGTAGTAATCTGAATTTATGTTCCTATCAAAATAAACGTTAATATGGCCATCAATGCCAAGTATTGAGTCAAGCAACTTTGCTCTGAATCCGTTCATCACAGACATCACCACTATTAGTGTTGCAACTCCAAGGGCAATGCCGATAATAGAGAACAAAGTCATTATAGAGCAAAATCTGGCATTTTTCGCTCGCAAATAGCAAGCAGCCATAGTAATTTCAAAGGCAATGGACATTACAAAATATTTTGAGGTTAGACATTATATTTTTGAAACTTCGTATAATTGTAGACTTTTCTTTATTTGAAAACTAGAGATTTTTGCTTCCTTAAATTTAGCAGGCTTATAGAATATATTCAATACTATAACATTAGAATTTCAAAATCTTCCATATACATCATCCAACCTCACTATATCATTATCAGATAAATGCTCTCCTATCTGAAATTCAACTATTTCAAGTGGAAAGCTTGTGCTTCTATTTTCAATCCTATGGGAAACTTCCCTTGGGATTTCTATCATATGGTCTTTTGCTATAGCATATTCTTTGTCTTCTAAACTAACATACCCAACTCCTGATAGCACTATATGGTATTCATCTCTATAGTGATGGAATTGCTTAGAAGTGCAGCTTAATGGATTTATAAAAAGATATTTTACAAGAAAATTTTCGCTCATTAAAATTATACTACAAAATCCCCATGGTTTAACTTCTTTTCTTATCGCCTTTACTTTCTTAACTTTATGAATAAATGAAATTAGACTTTTGTTTGGTTGCTTACAAGCTCCACCCAATAAATTTTTATTACTTTCTGTCGTTGAAACTGGTTCTTTTTCTCTAATCACATGCTGAAATGACACCGGTTCTTTACTAAACTTCTCACTCAATTCTAAAACTGAACTCCAAGTTCCAACATCCAGCCAATCGAAATTAGCCTCTATCATTGCAACGTTTTTTGCTTTCTCCATCACCAAGTAATCAATGGATATGCCTTCAATTCCTGCAAAATCTCGTTGTTTTAAATACAGAAATCTCTCTTGCGGTATGAAATGTTTAAAACATAAATTATAAAGATTCGGGGCAGATTTTTTGATCTCATCTATGTAGCGTTTTGCTTTAAATACAAATATTCCAGAGTTCCAATAATAATCATTACTTAATACATGCTCAGGTTTCTCTATGAAATCCTTTACTATATGATACTTTTCCTCATGATCATAAACTGCATTTATATAGCCGTACTCAGGATTGAACTCATCAGGCTCTACTCCAAACGTAACTATAGAGTCAGTTTCAGAGGCTATCTGAGACGCTTTTTGAGTAGAAGCATAAAAACTATTCAAATCACCTATAAAATGGTCTGAAGGCAGAATTAACATTGTCTCGTTTTCATTGCAGAGAAGTGCAGCAATTAATATTGCCGCTGCTGTTCCAATTTTCACTGGTTCGAAAATCACTTTATATTCTTGCAGTGCATGCAATTCCTCCATCACTAATGACTCGTACTGTATATTTGTAGCAATTATGGGCGGCATATAATCGCTTTTTAGCCTCAACAAAGTGTTGTGAAACATAGTGTTCTGACTAAATATTTTCTGAAATTGCTTTGGCTTAGATAAAGGCCAAAGTCTGCTACCACTACCACCACACAATATTACAGGGCGCATTTAGTTAAGATATTAATTAAATAATTAATATCTTATACTGAGGGCAAAATACATGCGAGTTTTTATTGTGGAATAGTTAATAAAGAAAGTAAATGTTGATTTAAAGTAATTGCTAATGAGAGTGATCATATGTAGCGCCTTGCCCTTGCTGTGAATTTCTTCTATTTTGTAATTCCTCAACATGACCTTTTCTTTTATCACTTAATATTTCATTACCCTTATTTTGTTCTTCCTCAGGACTCTTTAGTATTTCATTACTCTTGCTAACTTCTTTATCATTCCCTTGTTTCTTTGGCCTTCTAGCGTTAAGCTCATCCCATGTGCCCACTAGTGAATCACGATTCCCATGATCCGGCTTTAGCCTTTCTCCACCTTTAATAACATTAAAGTCACTTTTTGCTTCTTCCAAACATCCTTTCAGTTGGTGTTTCCACATGGTGTAGTAAGCATCACCATATTTTTTCTCATTTGCTACAAACAATAAAATTGGAGCCTTAAGTATGGTAGCTCCCATATTCACTAAATTTTTTATTGCCATTGCAGGAGTAAATAAAAGATAACCAAAAGACTTTGCAATTGGGTTTTGTTTACCTATTAAATACTCCCCTAATTTCATAGGAAGAGAAGTCAACAATTTAGTACAAACTTTAGCTAAACTTGTAGCAAAAACGATAGGAACAGATATAAGACTTTTATCTAGCTCTAGATTACCATTCTGATCTCTAATTTCTGAAAAATGGGTGCTTAGCTTCTTATAATCACTAGTGTACAATAATTTTCCATTTCTTCCTTTTTCATCTATATCTTTCTCGTCAACCTCACCTTTATTGTTGAGAGAAGAACCTTTTTTAGCAAGCACACGAGAATGAGTTAATTCAAGTGACTGAGTATCAACTTCAAAAATTGGAATATGTTTCTCAAGATCGATTTTTGAAAACCCAAATGGTTTATAATATTTACTATAATAACTACGATTGCTACTGCGAAACTCGCGTGCATCTTTATCTGGGTCAACTAAAAAGTCAATGGTAAAATAAGATCTATCATTATCTTCATCTTTGGTAACTAAAGATAATCTGAAACTTGGTTGTTCTCCATTCTCATCTTTTTGACCATACAAAAGTTTATAGGTTGGATTTTTATCTTTATCTAGTATAGCATTTCCATGCATATCCTCATTTTTTATGATTTCAGCAGACTGTACAATTTGATCATAATTTTTTGGATACTGGCATTTCCTTCCATCATACATCATTACCTTTCTAAGGCCTTTGACATAAACTTGAGATTCAGGTGAGGTAAGTAGATCCTTCACTTTTAGCGTAAGGTCCGTTCCCCACTTTTTCAATGTCTCTAACATATTGCTAAACCAAAATCGCTATAATGCTATAGTTCAATAATAGAACTAGTACACTAATAATGTATTAACACAGAACCGGTGATTTTACAAGAAAATATGCCTATAGAAGAAAAAAATTGTAAAAGCAAGGACTATATAAGTGATACTTGATAAGTACTTTATACATGTAATTGTAAAAATCCTTAGAGATACGCTGTGTATATAATCTTCACACACTACCTGCATTCCAAGAACTGCGTGCCAAAAAATGCAAAACAACAATACAACAAAAAATAAAAGCTCTAAAGGGTGATTAATAAATTTCCCACTAAAAGACAAAGAGCTATCAGTATAAAATGTGCAAGAAAATGAATAGATGAACCAAGGAAATAGAAGCAGCAAAATCACTGCAGAAACACGCTGAACCCACCAATGATGTACTGAATTTCCAGATTGACTCATATAAACATAAATAAAAAAGCCATAGTAGAAAGGAGTAGCGTTACTGTCAGCAGTATAGCACTCCTTGAAACGCCAGTAATTTCTAAATTAAGCCCAATATCCCACAATAAATGACGAATACCATTAAGAAAATGATATACAAAACTTATAAAACATAAGACATAAGCTAATTTAGCAACAGGAGTGAATAATAATGCATTTAAGTACCTTACTATAAGTAACTCAGGAAAGTAAACATGTAATATGAAATACCAAGAAAGTATCATTAATAAAAGGAACAGCAAGATACCAGTTAATCTGTGCATAATAGAGAAAAAACTAATAACTTGTACTTTATATATTTGTAAATGTGGAGAAAGAGGTCTATCACTCATAAAATTCCGTTATCGGGAAATTAAAATAAAGTAGAAGTAAAGACAGCAGTATAGCACATAACAACACCATCATTAAAAATGGTAAGTTATACGCAAAGCCTAAGGAGGTAATCCAGCTGCAGATTCCCCTACTGCTACCTTGTTACGACTTCACCCCAGTTACCGATCCCACTTTAAATAACCCCCTCCTTGCGGTTAGGTCGTTAGCTTCGAGTGAAACCAATTCCCATGGCGTGACGGGCAGTGTGTACAAGACCCGAGAACGTATTCACCGTGGCGTGCTGATCCACGATTACTAGCGATTCCAACTTCATGCACTCGAGTTGCAGAGTACAATCCGAACTGAGATGGCTTTTAAGGGATTGGCTTAGCCTTGCGACTTTGCAGCCCATTGTAGCCACCATTGTAGCACGTGTGTAGCCCACTCCATAAGGGCCATGATGACTTGACATCATCCCCACCTTCCTCCAGTTTATCACTGGCAGTTTCCTTAAAGTCCCCAGCATTACCTGATGGTAACTAAGGATGAGGGTTGCGCTCGTTGCGGGACTTAACCCAACATCTCACGACACGAGCTGACGACAGCCATGCAACACCTGTGTGAAACCCGGCCGAACCGACCCTATCCCTTCGAATAGGTATAATTTCCATGTCAAGGAGTGGTAAGGTTTTTCGCGTTGCATCGAATTAAACCACATGCTCCACCGCTTGTGCGGGTCCCCGTCAATTCCTTTGAGTTTTAATCTTGCGACCGTAGTCCCCAGGCGGAATGTTTAACGCGTTAGCTGTAATACAGAAAGTAAAACTTCCCATATTTAACATTCATCGTTTACAGCGTGGACTACCAGGGTATCTAATCCTGTTTGCTCCCCACGCCTTCGCGCCTCAGCGTCAGATTTGAACCAGATAGACGCCTTCGCCACTGGTGTTCCTCCTAATATTTACGAATTTCACCTCTACACTAGGAATTCCTCTATCCTCTTTCAATCTCTAGATTAGCAGTTTTAAAAGCAATTCCAAGGTTGAGCCTTGGGATTTCACTTTTAACTTACTAATCCGCCTACGCGCCCTTTACGCCCAATAATTCCGAATAACGCTAGCCCTCTCCGTATTACCGCGGCTGCTGGCACGGAGTTAGCCAGGACTTCTTCTGTGAGTACCGTCATTATCTTCCTCACTAAAAGAGCTTTACAACCCAAAGGCCTTCTTCACTCATGCGGCATGGCTGGATCAGGCTTTCGCCCATTGTCCAATATTCCCCACTGCTGCCTCCCGTAGGAGTCTGGACCGTATCTCAGTTCCAGTGTGGCTGATCATCCTCTCAGATCAGCTATAGATCATTGCCTTGGTAGGCTATTACTCCACCAACTAGCTAATCTAATATAGGCTCATCTAATAGCAATAAATTTTTCCCCCGTAGGGCGTATACGGTATTAGTTGCCGTTTCCAACAATTATTCCGTACTACTAGGTAGATTCCTATACATTACTCACCCGTCTGCCACTAAGTTATACCATAGCAAGCTACAATATAACTCCGTTCGACTTGCATGTGTTAGGCCTGCCGCCAGCGTTCATTCTGAGCCAGGATCAAACTCTCAAATTTAGACTTCAACCTATAAAAGGTTGAGGGTACATCGGATAAATCCGACAAAAAATAATTTAGCTTAATACTGCTGTCTTTATTTCTACTTTAGAAATATTTTAATCTCCAACTATTCAAACAACTTTAAGAATATTATTATGTGATATAATCACTATGTCAATATGTTTTTGCAAATCAAAAGCATTAATGTATAAATGTATAACTATTTGGAATATTACCATGAAAAAATACATCTTTCTGCTTGCACTCGCGCCAACGTTAGTTGGCATCACATTATACTTATTGCGCAACATTGATAACACAAAACAATCTATAACTGCAGGTGACAAGTTTTACGAAGTATTATTCTTAAAAAAAGATAATAAGCCGCTGCTAGAAGAAATAGATTCAAATTGGGAGTATTTAGCAAATTTTGAACGCACATTCAATCATATCTCAGATTCAATGCCAACAGACACAGCATCTATTTATAATGATTTGGCAGATGATAAAGATGCTCCTAGTGTTTTGCGTGAATTAGCACAATATTTAGAAGTAATGAGCTTACTTCACTCCAACGGTGAAAAAATAAATAAAGATAAAATTGATAATTTAGAATCAAGTGCAGTGTATCCCCATTCAAGCCAAGAAGCTATCGCTGTAGTAAAGATACACAATAACGACATTAAAGGTGCAACTGAAGTATTGCGTTCCCTATTAAATGACAGAAAATGCCCTACTCTAATAAAGGCTAATGCACAAGAACTACTCCGGATATATGGGAGTTAACTCATTGGACTTTTTGCATAGCTTTTGGCAGCGCATTGGATGAAACGAAAAACTTCCTTGACAAGCCTCGCCAGCTCCCTTATCATAAAACTGAAGCTATTTATTTATCTTCGCAATCTGTGCAGGTTAATGACAAAAAACTTAGGGTATTTGGCGTCTCATGTTTAATTTTTCGCACTACGTGCATCGCATGTCTTTAGAAATTTCTGGGTTTTTACCTATATAAGCCGAAACGCGCTTACAAAGCGTTTAAGACAGCAAAAAACGTCAAATTGACAAGGGAGAATTTAAATGCTAGCTACTACGGGGTTTCTTTGCCTTTTTTCCTGCTTAGTAAATTTCTTAAACACTTGCGGTGTAGGTTAGTTGCAAGTTAAAAG
>NZ_JAPQLE010000027.1:0-2937 GCF_028982185.1 Wolbachia endosymbiont of Drosophila baimaii
ACTGTAATATGGATGTTTTTAATGGATGGTTTGAGCAATTTTTGACACCGATCTTGGAACCTGGACAGACTGTCATTCTTGACAATGCTACTTTTCATAAGTCTGATAAAGCTTGCTAAAGGGGTTGGTGCAGAAATTTTGTATCTGCCGCCTTATTCTCCAGATTTCAACAAAATTGAGCATCATTGGTTTGCTATAAAAAACAGAGCCAGGAAAAACATTCCTCTATTCGAATCCTTTCGTCGTGCTGTTGATTCTGCCTTCCTATGACCTGTTCGGACTATTATGAGAAATGCTATAGTAATAAAACAGTAAGTAGCAATCTTGGAAGAACATTTGACTCAACAATGCAAAAACTCATGGAAGACAACATTCATAGCACTCCTAACAAACAACGCCATGATTCAGGGGATAGTGGTATCAGTGATGTTAGTAGCAGTACTCTTGATAAAAAAGCTAAAGCTTATAATCCGTTTGATTGGAATCCAATCTATCAAGGTAAAAAGCTCTTTAGCTTAGGCGATATGTCGAGTAATTCCTCTTCATGTAGTGAAAAAAGCAATATTTCAGATGTAAGCGATAAGTCTAATAATTCAAACATTGTCAGATGTAATATTACTAGGAGTAACAGTAAGGAAGACCTTCGTAAACCTGATGCTTCACATAATGACAAATCTGCAGGTAAAAAATTATCTGATGTCAATGTAAGCGAATTAATCAGAAAGTTTGAACAAGGTAATGACATAGTAAAAGGGCGTTAATCAAATGTTACCCTATCTTTGTGTATGTAAAGGTAGGGTATCTTTTCAAAATAGTATATCCTTTATAGCTTTGTTAATTTTTGACTCCCTCTCTGCAAAAGCAGTTTCTAGAGAGGTTTTAAGTTTTTCCCATTCTTCTTGACCATTTAGAACTAAAGATTTATATTCACTTTCAATTCTTTCCAATGCTGTTTGATATGAAAAACCTAATTCCTCATATATATCAATATTTATCGATTGCAGTATTACCAAAAATGAAAACAAATTCGGATCAGGTAATTCTTCCTTTATATAATTCAGAAGACATAGTTTTATTTTTTTCACGCAGTATTCTATTGTTTTCAGCGATAGTGATAGACTTTCTGCATAAAATATAAAACTATCTATAATTAAACTTTTTGATTTTTTCGGTAATTTAATATTTTCAAATAGTTCTTTTGTAAATTTTTCTATCGGTTGTTTTGGCAAATGTAAAGAGAGATCAGTAAAAGATTTTAGGTCAAAATTTGGTCCAAGTATTGTGCTGATTGCTCTTTGTACATTACTCTTATCTTTACTTACAGAAATAATGAAAACCAGCCCCTCCACATCAAGCATATACTTTATAGATTCCAAAAAATCGACAACGAATTTAGGACGGCACACATCAAGATTATCCACCATTATATAAATGTTTTTGTCTTTTCTGATTTTATTAACCACATCCGCTAACTGTATTTTGAAATCTCTAGTACTCTCTTTTCTTCTTTGGAGAAGACTTAATTCACTCAAGACAAAACCTATGTCTTTTTTATCAGCCTCTTTTGCAGCATCAAGAAATACTGAAAGCATAGCAAGTGGAGATTTACTGATCAGCTTTCCTAGTGTGTTTAGAGAAAATAGCTCTTGGTTTATGTTCTTGAACTGTTGTATAACGCTTCTTTTTACTTCATACGATGCAAATAAATCTTCAAATAGAAAATTTAAAAAAGAAGGAAGTGGTTGGTCCAATGCATTGATGTCCCATGCACTATAATAAGCTACAATTTCATTTTGCTGTTTTAACTCTTTTACCCATTCTTTCAAAAAAAACGTCTTGCCCCATCCATCATATCCTTCTAAAGATATTATTGTAAAAGACTGATCAATTGTTTTAATTATAGTGTTGAATTTACCTGAAAATTGCTTATAGTTCAGGCGGTCATTTTCCCAAGCCACCACTTTAAGTGGTGGCACTATTTTTTTCTTTTTGAATGTTATTAGCGATATAAGTTTTTTTAAGCACATGTCTTATTTTATATTTAACTCATATTCTTGTCTTGAAGTAAGTGCTATCCTCAGCGTTCCTTCATCAAGATAGTCAATCTCTCCGCCCATTGGTATGCCGCAAGCAAGGCGTGATATTTTCACATCCAAATTTTTTAGCAATTCAATTATATATTGTGCAGTAACTTGGCCCTCTAATGTCGGATTAATTGTGATAATTATCTCTTCAATTTTAGACTCTGTCACTCTTTTCAGAATAGTGTCAAGGTTGAGTTCTTTTGGACCTATGCCATTTATTGCAGACAATCTGCCACCCAAAACATGGTATAAACCTGAATATATATTTCCTTTTTCAAACGCCCATAGATCACCTAATTCTTCTACTACACACAGTAACTTAGTGTCACGTTTTGGGTTAGTACAAATAGAACAAGGTGACTTAGTATCTAGATTTCCGCAAACTTCACACTCTATTATAAGATCTGCTAGCTCTTTAATCAAAGATGCAAGTGGTAGCATAACTTTTTCTTTGTTTTGGAGTAAATGTATAACTAACCTGCGTGATGATGATGGCCCTAAACTTGGCAATTTAGAGAAAGCATGAACTAGATTTTTTATGTTAATGTTCATCCAATAAATTCAGAATAGGTAGTCAAATGGTAACATCAAACCCTTTGTAAAGAAAGTGGTAAGTTTCTCTTGATCCACTTTGATTAGCTATAGAAAAAATTTTTTACTCTAACGCAAAAAATTACTTCCGCACACTTAAAGCCTGATTATAACAGACTTCTTGCATAACCCAAACTAAGTAGAAGAAGGTATCATCCGAGTAGCTCTCCTTTGTCATCCCAGTGCCCAGACACTTGTATCTTTATGATGTGAGGCATTAGAGCTAAAATACCTCACAGGGAGGGTGAAGCTGATGCGACAC
>NZ_JAPQLE010000028.1:0-8473 GCF_028982185.1 Wolbachia endosymbiont of Drosophila baimaii
ACTGAATCGCGGTTATTAAACGTTTAGAATAAAAAAACGCCATACTTGAAAGTATAATGTAAGTAATTAGCCAACCACGGGGCTTCTTTTTCCTTTTTTTCGTTTGGTAAATTTTTTAACATTTATAGCTAAACGACAACCGTCATCCCGCTACTTGTGAGCGGCTGAGATACCGTGGCGGTATGACGGTTCGCGGTGGCATGACGTAGAATTTTATACTCACCAACTCAGTATTCCAACCTGGATTGTATCTTATCGGTAAAAAAGAAGAGCTATTTTAGGAAGTTTTTATAGGACTAAAACCAAAGAAAACTTGCATATAAGTTTATCAAGATGTAGAATTGAAGTTATTTTAAAAGAATAGGTTAATTATGAATCTTGTAACAAAATCTGCTATCGATTTTACTGCTTCATCTGTTCTCTCTGACGGAGAAATTGTTGATGATTTCTGTCTGAGTAAGCGCATAAAAAATAAGTATGCTGTCCTTTTTTTCTATCCACTTGATTTTACTTTTGTTTGCCCAACTGAATTGATATCGCTCAATAATAGAATAAATGAGTTTGCAAAGCGTGGTGTTGAAGTGATAGGAATAAGTGTAGATTCAAAATTTTCACATTATAAATGGCGAAACACTCCAGTTAATGATGGTGGTATTGGAGAGATTAGCTACACTTTAGTGTCTGATATCAAAAAGTCTATATCAAGAGACTATGGGGTCTTATATGATGACTCAATTGCGCTGAGAGCAACTTTCGTTATTGATGATAAATTTATTGTACGTCATCAATCGATAAATGATTTGCCTTTAGGGCGTAATATCGATGAATTCGTTAGAATCGTTGATGCAATTAAACATAATGAGGAGCATGGTGAAGTATGTCCAGCAGGGTGGAAGAAAGGTAAGCCAGCAATGCAGGCAAGCGATGAAGGAGTAGCTGATTATCTAAACTCATACAGTGAAGAATTATAAATTTAGTACAAAAGTTCTTATTGTTGGATCTGGGGCAGCGGGTTATGCTGCCGCTATATATGCAGCACGTGCAAACTTAGAGCCGATTGTAATAACGGGAATGCAGCCTGGTGGTCAGCTTACAATTACTACAGATGTTGAAAACTATCCTGGTTTTGTTTCAATACAGGGTCCAGAACTAATGGAGCAAATGAGGTTGCATGCAGAAAAGGTTGGAGCAAAAATAATAGATGATGAGATAAAAAGCGTTGAACAACTTGAGGATTTTAATGAGTATAGATTTAGATCTTCTGGTAATACTAATGACTACTATTCAGATGCAATTATCACTGCATCCGGTGCGCAAGCAAAATGGCTTGGTTTGGAGAGTGAAAAGGAATTTCAAGGTTACGGAGTTTCAGCTTGTGCAACTTGTGATGGTGCATTTTTTAGGAATAAAGTTGTAGCTGTGGTTGGTGGTGGAAACACTGCTGTTGAAGAGGCGATATTTTTAACTCGATTTGCCAAAGAAGTGATATTAATACACAGGCGTGATAAATTGAGAGCGGAAAAAGTAATGCAAGATAGGCTCTTTAAAAATGATAAAATAAAAGTAATGTGGAACCATACCGTAGAGCAGATTCTTGGAGAAGAAAATCCGAAAAAGGTTACTGGTATTATAGTTAAATCAACGGAAGCTCAAGAATTAAAAGTGGATGGAGTGTTTATTGCAATCGGACACGCACCAAATACGGGTATTTTTAAAGGCTTTGTTGAAATGGATGAGCAGGGGTACATCATTACAAAACCTGGAACAACTTTAACTAGTAGGGCAGGAGTGTTTGCTGCAGGTGATGTTCAAGATAAGGTATATCGTCAGGCAGTAGTTGCAGCAGGAACAGGATGCATGGCTGCGCTTGATGCAGAAAAGTTTTTGGAGTCGTAATTAATTAACTCAGAATTAGGATTTTATAGCTAAAGTGACTTAAGTTTACCGATAATTTTAAAAACAAAAATTCGTCATTCCGCTACTTGTTAGCGGAATCTATGCTGAGATACCGCGAATAAATCGCGGTATGACGTAGGAAAACCTTTCTTGGGTTAGCTATAGATAAATCGCTTGCAATTTTCCTTTTCTTTTACATAATTATATTAGTAAATTATTAGGTAGGTTTAATATGCTTTATGGAGAGAGTAGGACAAATACTAATGGTTACAGATATCAGAGAACTCTAGATGCACCGACACAAAAGTTATTTAAAGCTATTGATGATGAAAACCTAGAAGCTTTTAAACAAGCTTTGGAAGGAGATGCGGATGTTAATGCGTTTGATGAAGAAGGCATGACACCTTTGATGTCTATTGCTAGAGCTTGTGATGTCACTTATGGTAGACAACCCATGTTAGAAAAAATGGCTAAATTGCTTATACAAAATAGCAGTATCGATATTAACGCTCGAAGTAGGGAATATGTTTATGAGGAAAGGCAAAAGAAAGACAGCCAAGGTCATGTAGTTTTTCAATACCTTGGAAAAGAAATAGTACGTGATGGTTTTTCGGGTTCCAAGCGCTTTACACTAAGAAATGGACGGGGATCAATAAACGCTAGTAAATTCAAGTACATTGATAGTAATGAAATAGTAACGAAAGATGATAATGAACCTATATGGTTTACTACTGATCATTTTGTAGGATATCATGAAGAAAATATTGGTTTCAAGGTTTTGACAGAAAGCTATGACGGTGTAAAGGAGGAGGTAAGGACACCCTTAATACAAAAAAATACAGCCCTACATATTGCTTGCCAAGTTGGAGCTAGAGATATGGTAAAAATATTGCTCACGCACCCAAGTGCAAGCACTAATGTCAGAAATTATAAATATGAAAGCCCTGAAAATTGTATTGAAAGAGGTTCCGGAGATGTAATAAAATTGGAGTTTAAAAAAGCACAGGAAGGAAAAGAATTATTAGATGCTCTTTCTAGCGGAAATATTTACCAAGCGAAAAGACTATTAAATCAAGAGCTTAACCCTAATTGCTGGAGAAGAACCCAAGATGGAAGAATAAAAACACCACTTAGCTTAATTATTCGATTATGTTTACGAACGATAACAGAAGATGAAAAAGAAGTATTGACAAAACTTTTAAAACATAAAGACCTAGATTTTAGTTACGAGCAGTATGCACAATTAAAGCAAACAATTGAACAAGCTATTCAGAGCCGATTAACTGATACTATTAATAGAAAAGATTTAGATGATGTGAAAAAATTAGTAGAAGATAATTGTTTTATAAATCGTGCAGTTGTTACTGCTGCATTGGGGGGTGTTGATAATCCAGTTAACTCTATTAAAGATTATTTAAATGAAAAATTTCTTGCAAATACGAATAATATACCAGAAGATTTTGAGAAGTTTTTACAAGGGCTTGAAAGAACAAAAGCTCAACTTGTAGAGAAAGAGCAAGAGCTAACGAATAAAACTGGCAAAATTTCACAATTAGAAAAAGATTTAGTACAAGTAAGGCAGGAAAAATCGGCTCAACAAAGTGAATTGATTGAATTTAAAAGAATTGTGTGTGGAAGAGCAAGCGACACTGTCGAAATTTCACGATTAAAAAGAGATTTGAAACAAGTAAGGGAAGAAAGAGATAGGCTTTCATCAGAAAATAGACTGCTCCGTAGTAATAAAAACGAAAAATCCTCGCAAGCAATTTCTTCTGGTAGAAAACTAAGCAACTACGCTTCTGCATGTTTTATATTGCTTGGAGTATATACTGTTGTTGCATGTTTAGTAATAGAAGATTATCCAGGGATAATAAGTGCTTTCTTTACAGCAGTTGCACTGGCTTTTTTTTTATTAGGATGTTGTAGTTTATATAAAGCAAACACAATACTTAGTGATGTTGAAAGCACTCAGCTTGGTGGTTTAGAACGAAGTTAAAGTTTTGATTTCTTCTCCAGGCCCTGCTGAAAATTTTTGTACATGTTAAAAACATCTTGATAATTGAGGTGAGTGTAAATTTGAGTAGTTTCCAGGCTTGAATGGCCAAGCAGTTGTTGTATTGATCTTATGTCAATATCTTCCTGAAGCAAATGAGTAGCAAAACTATGGCGAAATGCATGTGGAGATAAAATTTCTGGTAAATTTAACATTCTCCTTATTTTTTGCAAACGATTGGCCACATAAGTTCTTCCCAATTTTTTTCCTCTTACTCCCACAAAAAGATGTTGTGCTTCATCAAGGTAAGGACAGGCTTTTACATATTCTTGTATACATTTTTTTACTACTGGGAGAATGAATACCTGCCTTTGTTTATCTCCCTTACCTGTTACTATTAAACTTTCATTGTTAATATCACTAACCCTAAGGTTCAACGCTTCACTGATTCTTAAGCCTGTACCATATAGCAGGACGATAATTGCAATTTCTCTTTTTATCACCCAAGGTTCGCCCAGGTCGGATAGTTTCATTTCTTTCAATAAAGTTTTTATATTAGGTATTGATAATGCTTTGGGCAGAGTTCTTCTCTGAATTGGCCTTGATAAGGAAAATACAGCTTCATTGTCTATATTGTGGTTGTTTTTTATGTACTTGAAGAAATTTCTGATTACTGAGAGTGCTCGAGTGTTGGATCTTGCGTTTACACCTCTTGCGTAACGAGAGGTAAGCCAACTTCTTAACTCAGGTACGCTCAATTTTTCCAAAGTGCCGACATTTACTTCTCCACCAATGTGAGTATTTAGGAAACTTATAAGATCCTTCAAGTCCCTCATGTATGACTCTAAAGTGTTTGGTGAATAAGATCTGTTGCACCTCAGCCACTCATACCATTTTTCAATGATTGAACCGAGGTCCACAATTATTTTTTAAAGAAAGCATCGATGCACGCATCACGGAAAGCTTCGTTTATATCAGGATGAGAGTGACAAATTCTGTATATATCCTCTGCTGCTGCGCCATATGCCATTGCAACCGCTGCTTCGTTGATTAGCGTATCAGCGTATGCTCCTATGATATGCACACCTAGTATTGTATCTGCTCTGCTACAAGTCAGCACTTTCACGAATCCTTCAGCATCATCAGTGATTTTTGCTCTGCCATTTGCAGCAAACTGACACTTACCCACTTTGTACTTATAGCCAGCATTTTTGAGTTCCTCTTCGGTTTTACCAATCGAAGAAACCGCAGGGTGAGTGTAAATGACAGATGGTATGATTCCATAATCAACGTGAGGTACTTGCCCAGCGATTATCTCTGCAACTGCTACCCCTTCTTCCTCTGCTTTATGAGCAAGCATTGCTCCACCGATCACATCACCAATAGCAAATATTCCTTTCACATTAGTTTCATATCTGTTGTTAACTTGAACGAAACCACGATTATCTTTTTCTATTTTTTCAAGACCCTCAGTGCATGGTTTGCGTCCTACTGCAACCAGCACCTTATCCACCTCTATAGTGTTTGTTTGATTATCTTTTACAGAGCAAACTTTCACACTCAAAGAATTACTACTTTGTTTTATCTCCTCAACTTTAGTGCTGAGTAAAAATTTTATTCCTTGTTTTTGTAGACTAGAAAGTAGAGACTTACTTAATTCTCCATCCATTGCTGCAGCGATTCTGTCAAAAAATTCTACTACAGTGACTTCAGACCCTAGCCTCCTCCATACAGAAGACATTTCAAGCCCTATTGCCCCGGCTCCGATTACGACAAGTTTTTTTGGTACTTCAGTTAAAGATAGTGCACCGGTGGAAGAAATAATGTCTTTCTCATCGATATTAATTCCTGGCAAAGAAATAACATCAGAACCGGTTGCAATTACTATATTTTTTGTCTTCAGCACCTTACCTTCAACTGAAACTTCAAGATTACCTTGGTCAAAAGAAGCAAGCCCATTGATTTTAGTGATTTTGTGAAGGTTAAACAGATATTCTATACCTTTTCCAAGTTCCTGAACTCTGGCGTCCTTATAGCCTAGCATTTCTTTTAAATCGAAACTTGCATCCTTAATTTTTATGCCAAACTTCGACAGATCATTTTTCGTGTGAGCATACTGATAGGAAGAATGGAGCAATGCTTTGGAGGGTATGCACCCAACCCGCAGGCACGTACCACCAAAAATGCTATTTTTATCTATGCAGGCAACTTTCAATCCAAGTTTTGCAGCAGCGACAGCACACTTATAGCCTCCTGGGCCACCACCTATAACAATCAAGTCATAATCAATCATGAAGAACAAACCTATTTTCTAAAGAATAAACACCTTTTCCCTCAGTTGTTACATATATTTTATCGTGAGTAAACACTGGAGTGTGAAACACATTACCAGGTACTTTGACTACCTTTCCTGCACTTTCAGATCCCGGAAAAGCAAACATTGAACCTTTATTGCTTGTCACCCACAGTGTATGGGCATGCATAATTGGAGCAAACAATTGCGTATTTTCTATTAAATCAGATGTCCAGACTGTTTCTCCATTTTTTATATCCAGGCCAATTATTTTATCGTCTTTAGTAACTATAAAAATTCTGCCGCCTTCTTTTTGTTTCTCTGCAGGAATAAGAGGACTATAATATGACTCAATGTCTGATACACTTTTTACTTGCAGTGACTTTGACCATAAAATATTTCCTGATTTCACGTCAATGCTATAAATATAAGAATTATTTGTAGCTATTAAAGTATCGCCAAGCACTCTCGGTGTAGTAGTTGCATCTGTGAGCTGTGTATCCAAAAGGTTTGTAGCCAATTTTTGGCTCCACAATTTTTTACCGTCTTCATTAAAAGCTATTAACTCACCATTTGAAAATGGTGCTATTATTTTATCATTAGAAGTTGCTGGCGATATGGAATACAAACCTCGAACCTCATTGATGCCGTTTTGATAAGTCCAAACGAAGCTGCCATCTTTTATATCAAACACGTACAGATAATTATCAATAGTCAATACTACCAATTTATTGTTTATTACTGCTGCTTTCCCTCTTACTGGAGCTCTCAATTCTTTTTCCCACTGAATCTCGCCGGTTTTTGCATCTATTGTGTGTAGAACGTTATCCACTATAAAGAAAACGTTTCCTCTGTGACGCAATAGGCTCATGTTACTAATTTTTTTTCTGTGTGAGAGGTGTAATTTCCAATTCATAGCCTTTGAGTTATCAATATCAAAGGAATATAAAGCGCTGTGCTTGTCTGATAAAATAACGCTATTTTCTGTAAGCACTGGAGCTACATATCCTTGAGATAGTTTTTTATCCACTAGACTTATTCTCTCGCTTGCCATTGTGTAACTGCTACACAATAACATTATCATGACAATTATTACTTTCATTATTTATTGAAAACAAGATTCATTAGTATACATCTTAAGAACCTTAATTACAACGGAAATGTTCTTGCTGCATGTTAAAAACGTTGATTTATGAACGAAATATTATATTATTATGTGAGATAATGTATACTCTTAGAGGTAGTACACCTCATCCACTATGCGGCAACGTGCATAGCTGTACGAACATTGAGATATAAAAGTAATTTATACCAAGAAGAAAGATGTCATCCAAATAGCCTCTTTTCCTGTCATCCCAGTGCTTGACACTGGGATGGCTCTGTTGCATCGCAACTGAAAAAATCTGGTGGCTACTGACAAAATTCATTATAAAATAGCCATTTAACCGCTTAAGGAAAAATATGCCACAAAAAATGAGAGTTAGTATAGCATTTCTCATAATAGTCCAAACAGGTCATAGGAAGGAAGAATCAACAGCACGACGAAAGGATTCGAATAGAGGAATGTTTTTCCTGGCTCTGTTTTTTATAGCAAACCAATGATGCTCAATTTTGTTGAAATCTGGAGAATAAGGCGGCAGATACAAAATTTCTGCATCAACCCCTTTAGCAAGCTCGATAATTTTATCAGACTTATGAAAAGTAGCATTGTCAAGAATGACAGCCTGTCCAGGTTCCAAGATCGGTGTCAAAAATTGCTCAAACCATCCATTAAAAACATCCATATTACAGCGGCCTTCAAAGGTTAACGGAACAACTATCTTTCTTCCACTTAAGGCTGCAACCATACTGATTCGTTGAGTTTTCTTTCCAGATTTTAGGCCATAAAACCGCTGTCCTTTCTGGCAATACCCATATGGATAGTCCTCTGTGTTATCAATGCCAGACTCATCTATATAAACTAAGTTTTCTGGTTCTTTTGTTGCTATAATTTTTAAGAATTCAGCACGTTTTTCTTCGTTTCTTTCCTTGTATCCATATGTCTTTTTTTGCGCGTAAATCCAATTTTTCTGAGAGCTCGGTGGATCGTTTGGATACTAACGTTGCCCCAAAGTTTAGCCATTTCCGACAGAGTCTTTCCTCCGTTTTCTCTGGCAAATTTAGCAAAGGCATCCCAGTCGGTAATTTTGTGATTGTAACCTCCATTTCCAAGTTTTTTTGATTGAAAGTCTCCTGTTTCTTTTCTTCTTTGCTGCCACTCCCATAAAGTAGTTCGTCCAATTTTAAATCTT
>NZ_JAPQLE010000029.1:0-2571 GCF_028982185.1 Wolbachia endosymbiont of Drosophila baimaii
TCATAACTATATGCTGCTGGCATTCAACCTCCTTATCATCATCTATCCTTATCCTATCACATCCGGACTTTTATGGAAAGAGCTATACTAGCCAATTTAGTCGTGAAGTTTGTGCGAGTAATAATGCTAGCTTGATGTTTTTCTTGTTACAAGCTTTTCTAGATAAAAAGTGTCCTCTTCCTAAGTTTTCTGATGTTAATCCTGTAAAGGCTCTTTTTTACACATCGGATATTATAAAGTCGTTCAAGGAAGTATTAGAGAAGCAAGCTGAATCGAAAGGTGGTATAAAAATGCACCGCTTAGATATTAATTTTGAGAAATTATTTGAGAAGATTAATGAAAAAATTAGGAGTGGTGAATTTAATGAAATTTCAGGGATTTTAAAATCATACGCAGAGGAAGCATTGCCTGGTAGAGAACCCGGAGATCCCGGTAGATTAAGTCCGAAAAAGTTTGATAAGTTTATGGCTGAATTTAATAGAAGAATAGACCCAGTAATAAATCAATTAATGCAACAAATGTTAAGCAGATTAGAAGTGAGTGACGTAAAAGAACAACAAATAAGCTTGGAGTCTAAAAGTTATCTAAATAATACTTCTGTTCAATGTCATTTAACTCAAGCTAGAGGTCAAGGTAAAGTATTAATTCCTTAATTTTTGAATTTCATCTATCGAAAGGCCGGTAATTTGAGTGATAACATCAATAGAGACACCGGCCTTAAGTGAGTTCTTTGCCACTTCGATTTTCTCTGCTTTTCTGCCTTTTTCATGTCCGATTTGGATGCCTTCTTCTCTACCTTCTTCTCTACCTTTTGCAGTAGCATCATCAAGTTTTTGAGCGAGGACAGCCTGTTCATCAAGAATACGTTTTATTTCCTGTTCATAGGCAATAAATTCTTTTTCTGACCAGTTGAATCTATTTAGCTCTTCATAGGCCTTTTTAATTATTACATCACTACCTATTATTTTTTCCAGCTCTTCTTCACTAGTCTCATCTGCATATCGAAAAAAATAAACCCATTTTTCAACTATATTTTCCAACTGATCTTCCTTATTCTTTGGAAATTTTGGCAACTCAATAAATATAAAATAGAAATCTTTTAGATCATGCTCATTAGTGTCTTCATCTCGAATAGTATGCTTTGATTTGTACTCAGATTTATTAGGAAACAGTACACAATCTGCTATAGCAATGAAGATAATTTCCTTAAGGTTATGATACTGGTCACCTTTATCAGCTTGCCTTGAGTAAGCTTTAGCAGCATAGTATTGGGCACGTTTTTCAAAGCCTTTAGCTTTAGCGACCTGCATCTCGCAAATGTATTGAGCACCTGTAGAATCTCTACAGAGAACATCAACAATACTTTGCTTTTTAGCAGCGATATCGGGGTCTTGAATAGTACTTAAAAACTCTATATCCTTTATTTCATTTTTACCAGTAAAGCCAAGAATATCATTGAGGAAGTGAATAAGGATATCTCTATTTTTTTCAGTACCGAAGATACGCTTAAACGATACATCATTTTTGGGATCAAGAAACTTAGAAAAAGTCATAAGAAAGAACCTTAAAAAGCATTAATAATTATACACAATTCTGAAGAAATATTCAAGTTTTTTATTTTTTTAAGTTTTGAATGCGTTGATGAAAAAAATGTCTCCTATAGATGGCTTTAGAATGCTACTACGCACCTTAGACGTCCTTTTGTGCATCTTTTAATCAACCCTTCTATAAAGCGCCTTAAAAGGCCGGCAAATGGATGCTATGAGTTTGGAGCTGTAGGAGACATCAAAGATACCCTTTTTGGTGTATAAAAATACGAATCTACGACAACATCGTTTAAAGAAATTAGCAGCTATTAATATCTTCTACCTTTTCATAAAAAAATAAACAAAAAAAATTGAAAATTTGATTTGACTTCACCCAAAAGCTATGGCTTTATGCCAATACTGCTAAGAAAATAACAGTAAACATTTAAAAATAATTTATTATTAGTGAAGGGTATATTATATGAACAATAAGAATAAAAGTAAAGATCGTAAAAAAGAAATACTGACCTTACCCAGAAAAAGTGGAGAGAAAGAAAAGAGTTTTTTTGGGTAAAATAAAATTTTGGAGGATTAGAAATGGTAAGAGAATATACAGCAGAATTCAAATTGGAAGCTGTTAAGCTGGCAAATGAACAAAGAAAGGTAGGTCAACCAGTTGAAAAAGTAGCAAGAGATCTAGGAATAAGGGATAGTGTATTAGGAAAATGGATGAAGAAATATAACGAAAAAAAGTCAGCGGCAAATGCATTTCCAGATGTAGCACCTTATGACAAAGAGAGATTTGATTTACAGAAAGAGTTAGCAAAAGTAACAAGAGAAAGAGACATTTTAAAAAAAGCCCTGGCCAGTCAAAAAGAGTAAAATATTTTTTCATAAAAGAGCATAGTAAACACTATAAAGTGCAGGAATTATGTAGGGTTTTCTGCTAGTGGCTACTATAAGTGGACTACAAGGAAAATAAGCAGTAGAGAATCAGCAAATAAAGAGTTATTAGCAGATATTCAAAAAATATATCAAGCTTCTA
>NZ_JAPQLE010000030.1:0-1662 GCF_028982185.1 Wolbachia endosymbiont of Drosophila baimaii
GCTTTTTTGCTGTTTGTATTCAACATTACATGCAATTTTCTTGTCTGTTCATAGCTGCGATACTTTCTATCTTCGCTATTTTCTTTGCTATGACCAGGAGTGTTGTTGTATATACTAATTCCTGTACTGTCTATAGCAATTTCGATATCTTCCATATTATTTTTATCAATTCTGCAATCATTGATCTTAATATTGAGTTTCTTAAACCTTCTTGATGATTGTGAATAGCTGATAACTTGCAAATTTTTCCCAATTTGCTCAAGGTATCCTGCTATAAACCCAACTGTTTGCCTCAGGCCTATTCTAAATAAACAAGTTATTATGTGCACCAAAATTACAACTTTATCGCTATAAATATTGTTGCCACCTGGTATTTTTGGACCATTCTCGTACCACTTTTCTATGGCTTCGTTGATATAATGAAAAATATTTCCTCTTTTTTCTAGAAATTTGTTATATTCGCTATGGTTACTGACCCTCATTTTTTGTGGCATATTTTTTCTTTCAAGGTTAAATGGCTATTTTATAATGGATTTTGTCAGTAGCCACCAGATTTTTTCAGTTGCTATGCAACAAAGCCCACTGGAATCCAGTTTTTGATCAAAAATGTTGCTATAGTGCACAATCAATTTTCCTGGATCCCAGTGTCTGGGCACTGGGATGACACCATAGGGGGCTACTTGGATGACAGGGGAGGGAGGCTGCTGGGATCCTGACAACCTTCATCCCGCTGCTTGTTAGCGGGATCTAGAGATACCGCGGCGGTATGACGTAGAGCTACGTGTTTAGGTTTAATGAATCCACTATATCTTTTACTTGAGAAAAAACATACTCTTTGCTTACACTGGTATCGATAATAAAGTCACTCATCTTCCTTTTCTCCTCAATAGATAACTGAACATCGGAGATTAGATTAAGCTTTTCTTTATCTATGTTGCGTTCGTTAAGTCTTTGAGCTTGCACAACGCTATCTGCATGAACAAAAACAATAAGGTCGCAATATAAATAAAATTTTGTTTCTAATAGAAGTGGCACATCTAAAACTAAAAGTTTTCTATCGATCTTTTTTTCCTTGGCAATAAAAAATTCTAATTCACGCAGCACAGCAGAGTGAACCAAAGATTGAAATTGTTTCCAATTTTCATCGTAGGCTAAGAAATATTTAGACAGTACTGTTCTATCTATTTCACCATTTACTACCACTCCAGGAAAATTTTTCTCTGCATAACTTATTATGCTTTTATCCACTTTATAAAGTTGGTGTACAACAGAATCAGCATTAAATACAACAGCACCAAACTCTTGAAAGCAATTAGCTACAAAGCTCTTTCCTACCCCAATTCCTCCTGTTAGACTTATAATCATATAACAAAATACATTCGACTTCTTTTGAAACTATAGCTAAGGTTTCTCTATATATATTAACTAGATTTTCTAGATCCCAGTGTCAAGCACATAACTATACGAACATTGCAATTTGTAGGTGGTGTCATCCCAGTCTGGGATCTAGCTTTTTGGTAATTTTATCGAAAATGTTTGCTCGTTTACAATCAATTTTCCTGGATCCCAGACGGCTTTGTTGCATCGCTACTTATGAAAGGCTAACTATAGTTAGGATTATAAGTAACCTATTGAAAATCTTGTTTTTTTGCAATCAATCTG
>NZ_JAPQLE010000031.1:0-6945 GCF_028982185.1 Wolbachia endosymbiont of Drosophila baimaii
AACTATTGCATTCCAGAACAATTTGATGCATCATTCTTTTTGTAAAAAACATTCCAAACTTTCTCTCCACTTTTTCTGGGTAAGGTCAGATACTATAAACTATAAAAAAATTTCTCCGATAGTTCATATAGCAAGTAAATTCGCAAAATGAAGACTATTATTTTTATTACAGGTGTATCTACGGTTGGAAAATCAAGTTTGGCTCATATATTAGGTTCAAAGCTTTTTATGCCTAGAAACTTTGCAATTCCACTAACTATAGCTAACCCAAGAAAGGTTTCCCTACGTCATACCGCCGCGGTATCTCAGCATAGATTCCGCTAACGAGTAGCGGAATGACGAATTTGTTGTTTTTCAAATTGTAGGTAAACCTAAGCCACTTTAGCTATACTTGTAGAGAAAAAAGAATAGATGATGATCCTAAATATTTAATAAATTTGACTACTGAGGAATTTCAAAAATCTCAATTTTTTATTAATTGTGATATGGTACATTCTATCTTCATATAGCTTTCCTCTTCATACCTCAACTAATGAAATCAGAAACATCAACTCCCTTTTGCAAGCAAGCAGCAATAACAGTGTTCATCATTAGAAATGCAATGGTCATTGGGCCAACGCCCCCGGGTACTGGGGTCATAGCTTTGGCTTTCCCTTTTATTCCCTCAAAGTCAACATCACCTACAAGCTTTCCTACGTTAACGCTATTTATGCCAACATCGATCACTATTGCACCTTTCTTTATCCAGTCTGCTTGAACAAAATTTGGCTTTCCGACTGCTGCAACTACTATATCCGCTTTAGAGCAATATTCAGCTAAATCCTTGCTTTGTGAATGCAAGATGGTGACAGTGCAGTTTTCTTGCAATAGCAGGTAAAACATTGGCTTGCCCACGATATTTGACCTACCAATTACCACTGCGTTTTTACCGGAAAGGTTCTCTTCAATTGACTTAATTAAATGCAAAGAACCTTTAGGAGTGCAAGGTATAAGGCAGTTTTTTTCACCTTTAACTAATTTGCCAACGTTTTCATCATGAAAGCCATCTACATCTTTTTCAACACTTACTGTGTTAATTACTCTGCTTGCACTAATATGATTTGGTAAAGGCAATTGCACTAAAATGCCATGCACAGATGGATCTTCATTTAATTCATTGATTTTTTCAATTAATTCATCTTCTGAAATATTATCAGGCAAAACAATGGTCTCAGAACTTATGCCTATTGATTCTGCTTTTTTCTGTTTGTTGCGAACATAAACCTGACTTGCTGGATTGCTGCCCACGAGAATTACTTTCAGGCAAGGAAAAATGTTATACTCTCTCTTTAAAATATCAATTTTTTGTGATAGCCTCTCACGTAGGTCGTTTGCTATTTTTTTACCATCAATAATAATTGTCACTTCCTTGCCACTCCTTAAAGTCGGGTAATTTGATATCAAATAAATCCAATACTTTGCCAACAGAATGATTAATAATATCATCCAACGATTTCGGTTTAATATAAAAAGCAGGCACTGGTGGAGCAATAATTGCTCCCATCTCCGTTAATTTTAACATATTTTGTAAATGCCCAAGATGCAGTGGTGACTCTCGCACCATAAGAACTAACTTTCTTCTTTCTTTTAGCGTTACATCTGCAGCCCTTGTCAATAGATTGGAAGTAACACCTGATGCGATTTCAGACATTGTCTTCATAGAGCATGGTGCTACAATCATCCCTGAGGTTTTAAATGAGCCGCTTGCTATTTTTTCTCCAATCTTTTCTTCAGAATAGTAAAAATCTGCAAGTGATGTAATATCTTCAAGTTTTTCTTTAATCTCGTGAGCTAAAGTTATTTTCCCAGCACGACTTATCACTAAATGAGTTTCATAATCGACGTCTTTCAACGCTTCTAAAATACGCACACCGTAAATAGAACCAGATGCTCCACTTATTCCAATTACAATTCTGCTATTCACTTAACTCTTCTTCGTAGCTCATTCCCAATGCACGTTTATAGGTATCAAGCAATATTTCTTGTTCCTCTCTGTCATCATCATCCATCTTCCTCAGCCTAATAATTTGTTTCATCACTTTTATATCCCAACCTTCATCTGCGGCTTTTGCATATACATCACGAATGTGATCTTGCACATCCCTCTTTTCTTGTTCAAGTTTTTCGATTCTCTCTATGTAACCCTTCAACTCTTCAGCCGTTATTTTTACTGTATCTTCCATGAAACTCCACTAATTAATTGCTGCCACTAATATTACCAGTTTTTACTTGCACTTCAACAACAGTAATAATATTTTTATCTTTTTTTAAAATCTTAAAGCGAAAACCATACATGGAAAACTCCTCGCCTTCGTCAGGAATGCGCTCTATTTCATTCACAATCATACCTGCTAGAGTTGTAGCTTCTTCATCAGGGAGATTCCAGTATAACTGCCTGTTAATGTCCCTAATAGTAGATTTTCCTTCTATGTGATACATATTATCAGATATTTTCTTTATAAAATTCTCCGTAATCAAATCATGTTCATCCGAAATTTCTCCAACTATTTCTTCCAGTATATCCTCAAGAGTTACAATTCCCTGCAGTGCTCCATACTCATCAATAACAAATGCAAGGTGTTTCCTGTTCTTACGGAAGTTGTGAAGTTGCACGCTGAGCGGTGTACTTTCTGGTATGAACCAAGGCCTTGACATAACTTGGGTAATGTCAACTTCTTCCGCTTTATTATTCTTTTCACGCAAAGCATTTATTAGAGCTTTCACGTGAATTACACCTACAATGTTATCTGGTTCCTTCTGCCATAAAGGTACTCTACTGTGACTGCTGGTTAAAATCTCCCTTATTAACTCTTCTTTATTCCGATCTATATCAAGAGAAAATAGGTTTCTTCTATGGGTCATAATTTGTGATATCTCTGTCTCAGCCAAATCAAGTATGCTGCTTAGCATATCTAAATCCTGTTGCAACATAGTTCTTTCACTGCGGTGAAGAGTAATCATATTACGCATTGCATCCGCTGCAGATATCACTTCCTTATCTTTATGCAGCCCACATAATTTTAGGATGAGGTTAACAATAAATTGAATACCTAGTGTCAATGGAGAAAAAATCTTTACAAAAAACAATACAAAATAAGCAGAAAATGATGCAAATTTTTCAGGATTTTGAATAGCATAAGTTTTTGGTAGAACTTCGCAGAACAATAAAATACAAAATGTCATTATAATTGTTGATAGGAGAATGCCCTCATTTCCAAAAAGATTGATAAATATTGCTGTAAATAAAGCAGAGCAAGTAATATTAATAATTGTATTGCCGAGCAATACCGTTCCTATTGTCAATTCTTTCCTATTTAATAAGCGATCTATTACCCTGGCTTTTTTGTTACCGTCTAGCTTTAGCTTATTAACTCGAGAACGGCTAATTGAGGTTAAGCCTATTTCTGCTCCTGAGAACAAAAACGATAAAACTAACAAAACAAAAATTGCTGATGATACTAAGACCAATAACCAATCCATTAAAGTACGATGTTATTGTGATAAAAAATAAAATTAATTTTACATGTTATGAGAGGCATTTGCAATGCCTGAATTTATATTGCCGAATTTTATATACCTTTAATCTTAAAAAACAAATCATAAAGCATATTACACGCTGCGTTCACATGCTCATCCTCAATGATAAGTGGTGGGGTTACCCTTACTACTTTGTTGTTTAAAACCCTAGTTATTATTAAACCTTTATCAAGAGATCGACTAATAATTTTATCAGCTACAAGAGTTGCTAGTTCTATTCCCATTAGTAACCCTTCTCCACGAACTTCTAAAATCATCTCAGGAAATTCTTTAGCTAAAAGCAACAGCTTTTCTTTTAAATATTTACTAATTCTTTTAACATGATCAAAAAAGCCTTCTTTTAGCATTATATCGAGCACTGCATTACCAACAGTCATGGCAAGTGGATTGCCACCATAGGTTGATCCATGAGTTCCTGGAGTAATTGCTTCTGCTATATAATCTTTCACTAAACATGCAGCTAGAGGAAAACCGTTACCCATAGCCTTCGCACAGGTTAGCATATCAGGTTCAATGCCGACATTTTGATAATGAAATAAAGAACCGATGCGTCCATATCCGCACTGCACTTCATCAAAGCACAAAATTATTCCTTGAGCTTTTGTTATTTCCCTTACTTTTTGAAGATATTCTACGTCTAGTGGATATACTCCACCTTCGCTTTGTATGGGCTCTAAAAATACAGCAGCTATTTCATTGTTGATTTTTTCTTCTAATGCTTTAATGTCATTTCTTGGCACTTTATCAAAACCAGAAAGGAGCGGAGCAAAACCTTCGCGTGATTTTTCATTGCCTCCAGCAGAAATTGCAGCAATACTGCGGCCATGAAAGCCTCCTTCAATTGTAATAATACGATTACGTTTTGCTTGCCCTTTTGAATAAAAGTAACGACGAATAAACTTAATTGCAGCTTCTGTTGCTTCAAGCCCACTTGAGCAGAAAAAAACTTTATCTGCAAAAGTAAGGGTTGTTAAACGCTCGGCAAGCCTTTCTTGCTCGGGAATAGTGAAAATGTTAGAGCAGTGCCATAATGAGCTCGATTGCTCTTTCAGCTTATCTGTAATGTATGGATGACAATGCCCTAAAGAAGTTGTAGAAATACCTGCAGCAAAATCTAAATATTTTTTACCATCTTTATCAAAAAGATATGCCCCTTCTCCCCTGACTATAGGAGTGTCAAGTCTATTATACGCATTAACAACATGATCCATTTTATAAGTATTGTGGTATTATCTATACTATACCTGAAATGAATCCATTAACACAAAGCTTTTCCTTTAACCTCTTATGCTACTTCAACTAAAAATTTGGCTAATGCAAACCTTTTTTGTCATTCTATAGCTAAAGTGACTTGGTTTTACCAACACTTATTAGCCATTGTAAAAGTTTTTGTTTCTATTGAATGATAGTTGTAGCCTATGCAAGAAGTTTATTGACTTTGAGCGCACTTTAGCCTATACAATTTTAATATCTTAAACTACTGGACATGCCCGATCTAAAGACAATGATGTTAAATTTTGGACCTCAGCACCCAGCTGCACATGGAGTGTTGCGTCTTGTTTTAGAGATGGATGGTGAAGTGATCGAGAGGGCAGATCCCCATATTGGGCTTTTGCACCGCGGTACTGAAAAATTAATAGAACATAAAACGTATCTTCAAGCTTTGCCTTATTTTGATCGCCTTGATTACGTATCACCAATGTCACAAGAGCATGCATATTCACTTTGTGTGGAGAAATTGTTGCAATGTGAAGTGCCAATTAGGGCAAAGTATTTACGTGTCTTGTTTTGTGAACTGACGAGAATACTAAATCATTTACTGAACGTTTCTTCTCAAGCGCTTGATGTTGGAGCAATGACCCCTCTTTTATGGCTCTTTGAAGAAAGAGAAAAAATACTGGAATTTTACGAAAGAGCTTCAGGTGCAAGGTTTCACGCAGCTTACATCAGGCCAGGTGGAATTGCAGCAGATGTTTCAGAAGATTTGATTGAGGATATTGCAAAGTTTATAGAGCAATTTCCAAAATATATAGACGATGTTGATGAACTTTTAACAGAAAATAGGATATGGAAGCAACGCACTGTAGGAATTAGTGAAATATCAATTAAACAGGCACTTGATTGGGGCTTTAGTGGCCCAATGTTGCGCGCTGCTGGGCTTGCTTGGGATTTGCGAAAAAGCCAGCCATATGAGATATATGATCAACTAGATTTTGATATACCGATCGGCCAAAATGGCGACTGTTATGACCGTTATCTAGTTAGAATGGCAGAGATTAGGCAATCTATCAGTTTGGTGAAGCAGTGCATAGAGAAAATGCCTGAAGGGCAAATAAAAACTGAAGATAGAAAAATTTCTCCACCGTCAAGAGCAGAGATGAAAAAATCTATGGAAGCTCTGATTCACCATTTTAAGCTCTATTCAGAAGGATATCACGTACCAGAAGGTGAGGCTTATGCAGTTGTTGAGGCACCAAAAGGTGAGTTTGGAGTGTATATAGTTTCAGATGGTACCAATAGACCTTATAGGTGCCGAATAAGAGCACCTGGCTTTGCGCATTTACAAGCCTTAGACTTTATGGCAAAAGGACACATGCTTGCTGACGTTGCAGCAATTATTGGCTCACTCGATATAGTTTTTGGTGAGATTGATAGGTAATCATTGGTACCCGTTCAGGCAATGGCGTCATACAAGTAGCTGACACATAACTGTACGAACATTTGTTTGCAAAGGCAGTATGTTAAGTGTTATAGCCGATTTTGCCTCAAACACAAAGGCAGTGCCTTGACTACTTGGATCCAGAAAAATTGATTGTGTACTATACAACATTTTTGATCAAAAGCGTAACCGTTCACTGTTAGACTGCATTCTGTGATTTTTAGCAAAACATGATCTTTCATTTGAGCTTCCTTCAATTTAAAATAAATACAGAAAATTGCTGCCTATAGCTAAACTGACTTAGATTTACCAATAATCGTCATCCCGCTACTTGTTAGCGGCTAAGAGATACCGCGGCGGCATAGCTATCTTCAAAAATATGGTTGAATAATTGTGTGTATAATTATTAATATTTTTAAACACTTTGGCTATGGCTTTATCTAAGTTTCTCGACCCTAAGCTGGATTTAACCTTCAAAAAAATATGTAGGGTCAAGAACTGGCGCGCCTACTTTAGGGTTTGGTGGCTGATCCATTGTTTTCACAATAGGCCTCAATCCAAATTCCCATGTTAACGTTTCCAGCTCCCGCCTCGTCAAACGCAGCATCCGCACTACGCTTTCCTAGCAGATTCTTTACCAAAGTTTATAACATATTGTGCTGGTGATGCTTTCGGTTTGTAATACCTTATTCTGTAGTCTGAATATAGAC
>NZ_JAPQLE010000032.1:0-3605 GCF_028982185.1 Wolbachia endosymbiont of Drosophila baimaii
GTCATAACTATATGCTGCTGGCATGCTTACCATCACTACTATAAATCCATATCTTACCTTTTTTGGACTATTATGAGAAGTGCTATAACTTTCTCACCACTAAAATTAAATATAGCATTTTCTATCTTCTCCTGGATTGAGTTAGCAGAGTGTTGCTGTTTTTGCCAACCAGAGAAATTACTACCATTATATTCTACCGTTATTCTGTATCGCACTGCATTACATCAAGCTCTATCTAAAATAGTCATTTTCTATCTTAACATAATTTATGGTCAAGCCTACAGTGCTGCCACTCCCATAAAGTAGTTCGTCCAATCTTAAATCTTGCTGCCACTGCTTCTCTGCTTTCTCCTTCGTCTAGCGCCTCCATTGCTTTTTTTCTTAAATCATAACTATATGCTGCTGGCATTCAACCTCCTTATCCTTATCACATCCGGACTTCTATGAAAAGAGCTATAAATCGTGAAAAAGAACTGCTCATTAAGTGCTATTTGCTTAATAAATTTACTAACATTGGTATGGCTAAATTCGAAATGGCTACATGAATTTATCGTAAATTATTACCGTATAAGGTACGATGCGACAAAGCCATCCCAGTGTCAGCTACTCGGATGACACCGTCATAAAGGAACCAGTGTTAGCTACTTGGATGACAACCATTGTGCTTGAGGCAAAATTGACTATCACTTCTTTTTATAGAGCTTGCTCCAAACTTTGTTGTTAGTTAATACAAAAAACACTGTTAAAATTATAAAATACGCCACTACTTTTAATCCAAGTTTATGCCGGCGCTCTAATTCTGGCTCTGCTGCCCATTGTAAAAAATTTATCACATCATACGCCATATTTTCAACTGTGGCTTGCCTTGCACCATCATATTCCACCATTCCTTCAGAAAGTGGTGACGCCATAGCTAATCTGCCTGTTGGAAAATACGAATTAAAATATAAATCATTTTCATCGTGTTCGCCGTTTTGATAGCCTGTTAACAATGAATAGACATAATTTGCACCATCATGCCTTGCTTTAATAATTAATGATAAGTCTGGTGGGACTGCACCATTGTTGCTTGCTGCAGCTGCTTCTTTTGTATCAAAAGGCGCAATAAAATAATCCGAAGGTACTCCAGGTCTGTCAAACATTTCACCCAAATCATTCGGACCATCTTTAACTTGATAAGAAGCTGCTATTTGTTTTACATCTTCTTCAGAAAAACCGACATCTTGCAAATTACGAAATGCTACCCTATTCATTGAATGACAAGCAGCACAGACTTCTTTATACACTTTATAGCCACGCTGAATTGACTCTCTATCGAAAGATCCGACAATTCCATCAAATTTCCAGTCTATTTTCTTATTTGGTGATGATTTAAATTCTTCTGCAGATATAAGACTAGATAGAAATAACATGCAGAAGATTGCAAATACATTAGATCCCATGCATAACCACTGTTTTAGTAAATTTCGAATTGATGTCATGCAAGTAGCTGACACTGGAATCCAGCTTATTTCATCACTGACATTATGGTTATCACGCACTCCTAGAATCTGTTGTCCATTGCATGATTTGTAAGTATTTTTATACCTGGATCCCAGTGTCAAGCACTGGGATGACAACGGAAGATAGCGGAATGACACTGTGTGTTGTATACAACGTTCATACAATTGTGTACATGATGCTGGAATCCATTTATTTTTTTTCTGGATCCCAGTGTCAAGCACTGGGATGACAAAAGAGGGCTCTGGGATGACAGAAGAGAGCTCTGGGATGACAGAGAATTTTGTAAGAGATCTGCTTTGAATTGACATCACCTCATCTCCGGCACAGAATCACTTAAGGTTTTTGGTGGTTCTTTTGGCTTTTCATACTTACTAAGCAGTGGTAAAACTATCACAAAGTATGCAAAGTAATAAAGAGTAGATAGCCTACTCATAGTGATGTAAGGCTCTTTTACCTCTTGTCCTCCAAGCCAGGCAAGAAGTACAAAATTTATTGCAAAAACCCAAAAAAATTTCTTAAACACCGGGCGATAAGCACCACTTTTAACTTTTGATTTATCAAGCCAAGGTAACAAAAACCACACTAAAATAGACGCAAACATGGTAAGCACACCAGTAAGTTTATCTGGAATTGAACGTAGCATTGCATAAAAAGGTAAAAAATACCACTCTGGCACTATATGTACCGGAGTGACCATAGAATCAGCTTCTATATAATTGTCTGGATGCCCAAGATAATTGGGAGCATAGAAAACAAATGCGAATAAAACTACAAAAAACAGACCAAAAGTTATGCAATCCTTGACTATATAATAAGGATAGAGAGGGATGGTATCCTTATCTGATTTTACCTCCACTCCACTTGGGTTACCAGAGCCAAACCTATGCAGAGCTATCACATGAAGCATAGCTAAAGCAATAATAACAAAAGGCAGAAGATAATGCAGAGCGAAAAAACGGTTAAGTGTTGGGTTATCCACTGAAAAACCACCCCATAACCATATAACTATTTTATTGCCAATTAAAGGTATAGCAGAAAATAAGTTGGTTATAACTGTTGCACCCCAGAAACTCATTTGTCCCCAAGGCAATACATATCCCATAAAGGCAGTTGCCATCATTGCAAAAAATATAAATATTCCAATAAACCACACCATCTCTCTCGGTCTTTTATAAGATCCGTAATATAATCCACGCATTATATGAACATAGACTACCATAAAGAAGAGCGATGCTCCAACAGCGTGAGTGTAGCGTATTAACCACCCGTAATTCACATCTCGCATTATGCGCTCTACACTATTAAACGCATAATCAACATGCGGAGTGTAGTGCATAGCAAGAAATATACCTGTTATTATTTGTAAAATCAGCGCTATACCAGCCAAAGAGCCAAAGTTCCAAGCATAATTTAAGTTTTTTGGCACTTGGTAAGAAGCAGTGTGTCTTAGAAAAGAAAATATAGGCAATCTATATTCTATCCATCCTAATATGCCTTTTTCTTCTTTTATTGTTTCTTTTTTGTTATCTTCCTGCATAACTTAAACCTTTCTGAACACATGTCCATTGCTACTTTTATCTTATTTTTTTATTGTAGCAACTTATCCTTTACGCACAAATAAAAACTTTAAAGCAATATTAATTACCTCTTCAGCAACCTATCACGTGCTGCGTTTAATTTCTGTGCAAAATACTCTGAGCCTCCTTATATCTGGGTGAACTAATTTCATTAAATTTTGATATGCTTTATTGACTTCATTTTGACTTGCTTCAGGATTTAATCCACAACTGTACGAACATTCATTCTTGAAGGTAAACTGCACAGCAAATGGTGTCATTCCAGTCTGGAATCCAGCCTTGCCGTAATCTCATCAAGAACATTGTGTTTTAACATAAGATCAGCCACTTTTATGCTTACCAACTTAGTGCCCAATCAAAATTCCTGGATCCCAGTGGGCTTTGTTGCATCGCTAGCTATGATGGATTAAAGATAAAAAAGATGGAGAATATCACTAGCTTATTATTCTGGTATTTATAACAAGAACGGTCAGTGAATACCTAAATTTGAGTAAAAGAAATTTCACTACCACTCACTAATCCGGC
>NZ_JAPQLE010000033.1:0-7257 GCF_028982185.1 Wolbachia endosymbiont of Drosophila baimaii
CAAAGCGTGAAGTGGCTAGTATCATAAATGACATTTTTAATTTGAACATAAGTGTTGGCAGCATAAAAATCTTACTATTACCCACAAATATAAATGTACTTATAAATAAAGTATTACAATATTAGAGTTTGCAAATATTGAGGGTATAAAAATGGCAAACGAGAGTAATGAATGGGCTAAAAATGAATTTGGAGATGCTGTACTTGGAGATAAAAGATTAACTGACCGATTAGTAAATATTGCTGACAGTTTGATAAGTTTACCTGAAAGCTCAATTAATGAGGCATGCGGAAGTTGGTCAGAAGCAAAAGCAGCATATCGTTTTTTTCAAAATGAGAACGTAAAAGAAGTCGATATTCTAGCTTCACACATTGATAAAACAGTTGAAAGAACAAAAGCTCATAAAAGAATTCTTGTGATTCAAGATACAACTTATATTTCATACTCAAGCCATAAGCGGATTGGGAACTATTGCTGGAAAAGGAGCAGTAATGCATACAGCCCTTGCTGTTAGTACGGAAGCTGGGAATACTGGATCAAAAGATTTACTCGAGGCAACTCATTTCTGAAGAAGAAAAAAGACTAAAGAGCCATCGTAACAACGTTCATATTGAGGATAAAGAAAGTATGAAATGGCTAGAAAGTTTAAAGAAAACAAATAATATTATAGATCTGGCCCAAACCGAAGCTATAACTGTATGTGACAGAGAAGCAGATATGCATGATTTTTTTGAACTTGCACATAATCTTAACTCAGCAATTTTAGTAAGAGCTCGCTACAACAGAAATGTAAATAAAAAATTCATGCATACCAGGAACAAGCAAAAATTATGGTCATTTATCCAAGGTCTCCCTTGCGCTGGAAAAGTAGAAGTTGAAATCCCTGCTAGAGATACCAAGCAAAAAAGGACAGCGTTTAGTAGCTTACGAAGAAAGAATAATGGATCTACGTAAGGAAGAAGCCATTCTTGAATACAAACTTGAGGAAGGTATAGAGAAAGGAAAAATCGAAGTTGCAAAAAATTTACTTAAAGCTGGTGTATCTGTTAATTTAATAGCTGAATCCACTGGCCTTTCTCAAGCTGAAATTGTACAGCTTAAGCAAGAAGTGGCCTAAGTATCACGGTTTTCAGGGCTTTTTTAGCTCGGCAGTGGTCTGAAAAGTCCATTTTTCACTTTATGAAATGTTTATATTTTACCACCTACTTTATTTGAATAAGTTCTTCTGCCACACTCTGAACGGATACTTGAATCAGGCTCAAGTTGACAAGTAGATGTTATCTTGTTATAATAAGTAAGTATTTATTAATTTAATCTTAACTTAAGAGGGTATTTATGGTAGCAAGTTATAGTGTTTTAAAAAGGTATGCGTTAGCCTATATAAAGAAATCTGGTAGTAACAGTGATGTTAAAGAGTTTTTACAATTTTGTAATACGCAAAATACCACAAATTGGAGTGAGGAGAATTTTAAAAATGCGTATGAAAAATTTACACATCCAAATTCAAGCAATAGGCACGATACAGGAAGCAGAAATGATCAATATAACGCAGGGAATAACGCACAACCTACAGGCTCTCAGATTACACATATACATGTACACAATAGAGGTTTAGACTTTTGGGATTATTTGCTATTACAATGCTGGATGGATTCTTTATTCGGTGGACGTGGTCACACTACGGTTAATAATATAACGAATATTGACAATGGTAATACCACTCATCAAGGGAGAAAAGAGAATAAAAAAGAATCAGAAGACAGTAGAAAGCTATTAGCTTTGGGTATAGTAGCTGCAGTTGCGTGTGTTGCTTTCCATGCTGGTATGTGTTTTTGGTATAACAGCAGCAGAAAAGTGGCTAGAAAAGAAGAAAAAATAGATTACCTGGATAGTAAATTTAAAACGTTCAGAAATATAGAATTTGCGGTTGGCGTTGTTTCTTTGGCAGCTTTGGTAGCTTGTGCTGTTTACCCAGTCTTACCAGTGTGGGGTTTAGCTATCCTTGGCGTTAATTCTCTCGTATGTTTTGCTGGTGGTTTAGCTTTTCATATGAAGCATGAGGAAGAATCAGAAAATATCGAGAAAGCTAAAGGAGCGGTAGATAGCTGTCTTAGACAAGGGCATGGTTATGGAGATTCTTCTCGTTGTGATGCACCACCTCCTTACTTTTCTCAAGATCCTAATACTACTCCAACTGCTCCTCCTCAAAATGCATTTGATAATCCTTATTTGCAACAGAAGTTTGGGAATTGTAAGGGGTTCACGCGTGATAAAAATTAACAGTTTTATTTTTAGCCAAATTAATTGAATCAAGCTACAAAACCTGCTAAAGTTAACTTTGTGAAAGCACCCTTAGCTCAGTTGGATTAGAGCATTTGACTACGGATCAAAAGGTCGGGCGTTCAAGTCGCTCAGGGTGCACCACATTTTATAGGAAACAGAAGTCACACTTGAAATTAATATATGTAATACCTATCTTTAAAGGTTAAGCACTGAACTATTATATATGAGCAAAAAAGACTACTATGATCTGCTGGAAGTAGGCAGAAATGCCAGTATTGATGAGATAAAAAAAGCGTATAAAAAATTAGCGTTAAAATATCATCCTGATAGAAATCCTGGCAATCAAGAAGCAGAGGAAAAATTTAAAGAAGTAACAGCTGCATATGAAGTTCTGTCTGACTCTGAGAAAAGGGCAGGCTATGACCGTTATGGCCACGAAGGTGCTTCTGGTGGATTTCAAGGCTTTAGCTCTGCAGGAGATTTTAGCGACATATTCAATGACTTCTTTGGTGGAGGATTCGGTGGTGGTGCAAGTAGATCGAGAGCAAAAAGAAGTACAACAGGAGTATCTGGAGCAGACCTACGTTATGATCTTGAAATTACCTTAGAAGATGCATTTAAAGGAATACAAGCGCCTATACATTATGTGACAAATGTAAAATGTGATACATGCCAAGGCACAGGTGGCGAAGGAGCAATTAAACCAGTTCAGTGCCACACATGCCAGGGAAGCGGTAGGATTAGAACTCAACAAGGCTTTTTTACCATCGAAAGAACATGTACTACATGCTATGGGGAAGGAGAAATAATACAAAACAAATGTAAGAAATGTGGTGGAAGTGGACGTAGAAGAGATGAAGTAAATATATCCGTTTCAATTCCAAAAGGCATAGAAGAAGGAGCTAAGGTAAGGATAAGTGGTAAAGGAGAAGCTGGAACAAAAGGTGGAAAAAGTGGAGATTTATACGTATACGTGAAAATAATTTTCCATAAAATCTTTGCTAGAAATAAAGCAGATTTACACTGTAAAGTGCCTATAAGAATGACACTAGCAGTGCTTGGTGGTGAAATCGATATTCAATCAATTGATGGAGCTAAAATAAAAGTAAAGGTCCCTGAAGGCACTCAAACTGGTACCAAACTACGTTGTAGGGAAAAGGGTATGCCATATATGAACTCACATGCTCGTGGTGATTTATACGTACAGGTAATAGTTGAGACTTTAAATCCAAAAAATTTAACTAAAAAGCAAATTGAACTATTAAAAGCGCTTGAAGAAGAGGAAAATGCAAGTGTACAACAGCAATCTGAAGGGTTTTTTAGTAAAGTAAAAAAAAAATAAGAAATCTGCTAAATGACATAAAGGGGTAACTGTTTACGGGTTTTCATTTAATCCTGCAATTCTTTGACCTTATTAATGGAAAACTTAACAATAGTGTTATTATTAGCCAACAGAAACTTCTTAGTTCCTTAAAACTATGTAAAAGCAATAAATTTCTTTATTTAAGGTCGAAGTTTTGCTATTCTCGAGTTTTAATAATTTAAATTTAATGAATATAAACAAAAATGAGTTTTTATTTCTTCCGCTTGGGGGAGTAGGAAGAATCGGGATGAATGTTAGCCTATATCATTACCAAGGTAAGTGGATTATGATCGACCTTGGTGTTGGTTTTGCAGATGAAACTATGCCAGGTGTTGAGCTGCTCATTGCTGATATAGATTTTATTGCTCAAAGAAAAAAAGATCTACTTGGAATAATAATTACACATGCGCATGAGGACCACTGCGGTGCAGTGCCCCACTTGTGGGAAGAGTTGCAGTGCTCCATATATACAACAAAGTTTACGGTTAATTTTCTTAAAGAGAAACTAAAAGAATTTCGATTGGAAGGTATAGTGCCTGTGAAAGAGGTAGACATAAATGGCAGCATAAATTTGGGTCCTTTTACCGTCGAGTTTATAAATGTAACTCATTCAATTCCTGAGGCAAATTCAATATTAATTAGCACTGAAATGGGTAGTGCACTCCATACCGGAGACTGGAAATTTGATCCAAAACCTGTTGTTGGATTAACTTCTAATATGGAGCGTCTAAAAGAAATTGGCGATAAAGGTGACCTGCTTGCAGCAATTTGCGATTCAACCAATATATTAAGCAAGCATCACCCTGAGTCAGAAGGTGAAATTTATAATAATATTTATAACATAATAAAGCGGTCTAAAAAATTAGTTGCTGTTTCGCTATTTGCTTCAAATGTGGCACGAATTGAAACGATAAGCCAAGCTGCAAAAGCACTAAATAGAAAAGTAGTTTTACTTGGTAGATCTTTATGGAGAATAGTGAAAGTTGCGCAAGATAGTGGTTATTTAACTGATTCTCCTCAGTTTCTTGAAGCAAAGGAAGCAGTAAATTTTCCAAGGGAAGAACTGGTGCTACTTTGCACAGGTTGTCAAGGTGAGCCACTGGCAGCTACCGCAAGACTTGCTGCTAAGAGTCATCAAGCATTTAAAATGCAGCAAGGTGATACCATGATCTTTTCGTCAAAAATCATTCCTGGAAATGAAACTCGTGCGCACAACATGCTCAATGCCTTTATTGAGATGGGGGTAGAAGTTATTACTGAAAAAACAGAGCATGTTCATGCTTCTGGGCATCCAACAAGAGAAGAGCTAAAGGAAATGTATTCTTTAATAAAACCGAAGATGTCTATTCCAGTTCACGGCGAATATATCCACACGCATGCACATGTAAAATTTGCTAAAGAGTGCGGTGTGGCAAAAGCAATAATGATTGCACCAGGTGATATTGTTAATTTGGAGAACGGAGAAAAGGTTGATTCAATTGATGTTGACTACTTTGGTATTGATGGTATGTTGCTACGTCATCCGGAGAGCAGTGTTATAAAAATGCGTAAAAGAATGAGAGATGCCGGAGTTATTGTGGTAACAGCAGTTGTAAACAAGAAAAATAAATTGCTTGCTAAACCAAAAGTATTTGTACCTGGTGTTTTTGAAGTGCTAGAAGATGCAGCTACCATACAGAAAATTGTCAAGAAAGTTGAGTCGTTGTTTAGTTTGCAGCCAACAAAAAAAATTAAAAATAAGATTGAAAGTTCAATATTGAGTATCTTAAAGGAATATTTACTAAAAAGACCTATAATTGAGGTTCAGATAGAACAGGTATGAAATGAATGAAGCTATTCGTTCATCTGGTGTTATTTATTTCGTTATTTATTCCTTATTTTACAAAAGCTGCTTTATATGTTGATATAAAAAAAAGCAGTGTTGGTAACATTGGTCTTGTTGTATCTAAATGTACATGTAAAACAGCGTTGGAAAGCGAATTAAGCGAAAATATTGCAAAGGTAATAGGAACAAATTTATCTAATTGTGGCTTATTTAATGTAAAACGTGGCGCGGAAGCTGAATCTAAATCTTGGAAAAGCGATACTGTAGTCACAGTAAGTTTAAGCGAAATATCTGGTAGTGCATTAGAGCTATCATTTCGTTTATTTGACACTTTTACAAAAAGAGAATTACTTACTCAGTCAGTTGTTTTTCCAGCAAAAGACTGGAGAAAAATTGGTCACCTCGTTTCGGATGTGATACATGATAGATTAATTGGTGAGAAAGGGCACTTCAGCACAAAAATCACGTATATCGCTGAAGAAAAAGATAGCAACTACAAATCTGTGCGTAAAATTGCTGTGATGAATCAAGATGGAAGTAATATAAAATACTTAACAAATGGCGATAGATTTGTGTCAACACCGAGATTCTCACCAAATGGAAAGGGTATTGTTTATATCTCGTACGCAAATGGTAAAAGTTATATAATATTAAAAAATTTAAAAGATAACACTGAATCAATAATCAGCGCATTTGAAGGAGTTGTTTCTGCACCAAGATTTTCTCCCGATGGTAAATCTCTTTTAATTTCCCACTCATTGGGTGGTGAAACGAATATATTATCTTTAGATTTAAGTAGTAAACGAACAAAAAAAATTACTAAAGGTTCAGCTATAAGCACTTCTCCCTCTTTTTCTCCAGATCAAAAGTATATGGCTTTTAGTTCTGATATAAGTGGGAGTCAGCAACTGTACGTTATCGATTTTACTAACAAAAGTAAAAAACCTAAAAGAATTAGTTTTGGAAGTGGAAGATATGCTACGCCTGTTTGGTCGCCAAAAGGAGATCTGATAGCTTTTACAAAGATTCAGTCAGGAAAATTTTACATAGGAGTTATGAAGCCAGATGGCAAAGAAGAACGTCTGCTTTCAGAGGGGCATAAAATTGAATCCCCGGCATGGCTACCAAATGGTAGAGAAATCATTTTTACAAGAACAGAATCACCAAACAACTCTAAACTATATTTAGTAGACTTAGTAAAGAAAAATCAAAAAATGGTTTCCACTCCCACAAATGCTTCTTTACCGGATTGGTCTTATTTTTGAAAGTAGATTTATTGTATCTGTTCAGATGCATGGCTAATGTACAAATACTGAAACAAAAATTCCAGTGCTCCCTTTCTTGTCATCCCAGTGCTTGACACTGGGATGGCTTTGTTGCATCGCTCTTCGGATAGTAGGTAACGCACAATAAATTTATGAAGCTATCTCAAATTTAGCCATACCAATATCAGTGAACTTATTGAGCAAATAGCATTTAACAAGTAGTTCCTTCTCTCTATTTGTCTCAGATTTATTCCTAAAACTAAACCAGAATGTTTGTTTCAGTCGCGAGAAAAAACTTTCTATATAAGATCTTTTTCCATAACTCATCTCTTTTTTCCACTTCTTTATACCATCTTCATCATATGACCTTATGAGCTTGACTGCAGAATTTCTCTCAGCCATATAGTCTAACTTTGGATGCTCTGCTGCGTTGTTTTTCGGAGGAATTTTCGTTTTTATACCATATTGATTACACAGCTTATAGAGCTTTTCTCTGTCATATGCCCTATCTGCATATAGTA
>NZ_JAPQLE010000034.1:0-5068 GCF_028982185.1 Wolbachia endosymbiont of Drosophila baimaii
CTATTAATGGTATTATGGAAATAGCATCAACGATACCACCTACTATACCTACTACCAGAGGTGACGGAGTAGTAAGGCTTAATATAATAAGTGGGAGAGATATAATTGATAGTATTATAGAAATTACACCTACTGTTTTCAGAAGAGATAGAAATCCTTTTGAATCTAAGTGTTCTTTTTCCCTTAAATAATATAAAGAAAATGCTTATACACATTATAGCACAAAGTATTACTGCTGCTATTTTTATTATAGCTGCTGCTATAAGTGCTGCTAAATAAGCTATATTCATTGCAATTATCACACACCATAATAAAAAAGTCAACTCCATATGTTTAGGTTGTAAAATCCCAAAAAGCAGCCAGAATAGAATAAGCAAACATTTACGAATTGAATTTAGTGCAAACAAGGGTGTTGATATCAACCATACTCTGCAGAATCGCAATATGGTATGACTACATGCTTTTTATTGATTTGATTAACATAATCAGCAGAGAGTTTTGTTTTGCAAAAGATGTCTACAGTAACATACTGCAATTATTTGGAATTGTAGGGCTAGGTGCAATTGTAAGGCCACTTGGTGCATTCATATTTGGTCACGTTGGTGACAGGTATGGAAGGAGGATAGCATTAATAATTACTATCTTGCTAATATCGATACCGTCTAGTCTCATTGCATTTATTCCAAGTCACAATCAAGTAGGTATAATTTCTACTATATTGCTTCTTGCAATCCATATAACACAAGGAATTGCACTTGGTGGTGAACAAGGAAGTTCTGTTTATCTTATAGAGCATTTATCCAGTAGGAAAGAGAACTTAGGGATGTATTTTGGAATGATGGGTTTTGGTCGCTCCATTGGCGTCTTGCTTTCTGCGGTGATAGTGATTATCTGCAAAAAAACTACTGATTTTTGTACCTGGGGTTGGAGATTGCCATTTATTTTCTCAGCTATTTTAGGATTAATTAGCGCGTATAGCATATACACATTGGGAGAAACTCCAGCATATGAAAAAAATCGAAAACAAAGAAATTTACCTGATTTGCCAATAATAGAGCTTATAAAACGCCACAAGAGAGCTCTTATACTTGCTATTTTAATATCTGTACCTGTTAATGTTGCTGTTGGATTTACCATATTTCTTCGAACTCTCGCAAAGGAAATAGCATCAGTGGATGTTTATGTAACAACATATATCAACGAAATTGTATTGATTATAACCAGTGTATTAATGCCGATATCTTCAATAGCGTTTGGAATGTTGGCTGATAAAGTTGGAAAAGAGCGCACTGCAATCTTATTTATAGCAATTACAATGGCACTGTGTTGTCCTGCGTTATCTATTGCATATTACTATAAAAATTATCTTGTGATTGCGTTGAGCGTAATGGTTCTCTCTATAATAGAAAGGGGTATAGTTCCCATAGGAATAGTTGCATCTGAACTCTTTCCTACCAATGTTAGATTTAGTGGTGTGAGCTTATCACGCAATATCTCTTATGCGTTACATGGAGGATTTACTCCTATGGTTTGTATTTGGTTGACTGTAACATTTCCTCAAACAAACCTTGCTGCTGGGCTTTATATAGTCTTCTGCTTGTTGATCAGTGTGGTAGCAATATTGCAAATAAAACCGCAAGATAAGAAATTTGATTGGTCTTAGTTTTCTCTTAAGTGTGTATTCTCCTAAGTTGAAAAAAGGTGTGAAAAATGCGCTAATCTCGCTAAATGAGAAAATTTTATTGCGGAAAAATTAGAACGATCAAAAACACATGCCATGATTAAACTTTTTTATGCGTAACACTAATTTCTTATTCTATTCGTCTAAAAAAACAGTATTTCCAACTGTAAATTTAAGTCTTTACAAGCGTCACAAATATAGTATGATACAAGTTAGGCTTTGTAGAGGGTATATGACAACAGATACAGAAAATAATAATAGAATTAATGTAGTACGTGAACAAGCAGGAAATGCTGTTCATTCAGATATTGCTTACTCAGAAAGAATACAAAAATCAGTAGAAAATGAAGCATTGTGTGATGCGTGGTCTAATTTTGAGTACTTTGAAGATGTGTTGAGAATAAAAAACAGCACCGATAGGGAAAACAGAATTAAGCAGCTTATCAAGGAAGATTTAGATATAAATGCTACAAAAAATGGCAAAACTATTCTAGACGTTGCTATAGAAAAAAAATGCTCATCAAAAGTTATAAGTTCATTAATAAGCAATGGCAGTAGGATTGATACTATAGATGCTAGCGATCGTACTGTACTGCATAGATCTGTTAGGAATGAAAATAGAAAAGTTGTTGAGTTGTTTTTAGAAGCTAATGAAAAAGAAGTGTCTCAGTACCTGGTAGCAAGGTTTTTGCCATTGTCTATGTTATGTCAAAAAATAGAAGTAAATGCTAAGGATAATGATGGTTGTACTGCTTTGGATTATGCTCAATATGGCAGTGAAATGTATAGCTTGCTGCAAAAATATGGAGCACAACATAGTGAAAAGTTTTTATACTCACGCAACCTTAATATAGGGGAATTAGATTTAAATAAACTTGTTTCTGACCATAACTACTGCTTTGATGTGCTTACAAAAGCATTAGAGATTGAGGACAGATGCGAAAAGGAAGAGGTTATAGATTGGTTGCTAAAAAATGGTGCTAACATTAATGTTAACAAAGGTGATCAAGCCCTACCGAGTGTTGCAGCTGAAAAAGGTGATGTTGAAAATGCTGTGCTATTGCTTGAAAGGGGAGCACATGAAGGAGTAAATTCTCAAGATGCTGAAGGAAGAACGTTATTACTAAATGCAATTATTCAAGATAAGTTGGGCCATGCAAAATATCTCATAAAACAAAGAGTTAACGTTAATATACCAGATAATAATGGAAATAGCTCACTACACTACGCTGTTGTCAATTTTATTAAGCAGCGCTTAATTGAATGTGATGAAACCTATACAGCTAACACTACTTTTTATGATTTTCTTAAGAATGGTGCAGATCTCTATATCAAAAATCATGATAACCTTACAGCATTTGAATATGCTTTTCACGCAAGAATAGCTCCTAGGGAAGCTGTTTATTTATTCAAGCTATATATAGAAAGAGGTGATCAGAGTGAAAACATGCAGTTAGTAAAAAATTTCAAATTGCCTTCTGGTGAAACACTATTGGAGTATTTTTTCAACAATAAATTATTTGATAGTGCTCAATCTTGTATAGATCTAGGAGCAAATGTTTCGCATAATGGGTCATCTTTACTGATACAAGCTCTTCAGAATCGAGATATAGAAGGTATCGGGTTTCTTTTACGAAACAGAGCAGACATTCCAAATAACGCAAACATTTCAAATAATAAGAAAAACTGTAAGTTGTATTTCCAAGTAGCGGTTGGATGTGTAGCGATGTTTTCGCTTGGTATGGGAGCTGCAGCCACGTTTACTCTAATTAAAATGTCTCCGCTAGTGTTAGTAATAGTAGCTGTGACCTTCTTTTTGACTGCAATAGCATCTATGTCTCTGTTTGTATTATATAAAAAAGTAAAAGGGGAACGCAAACACGAGGTAATTGTTAATAATGCTGTATTTAACATAAGTCTAGAAGAAGCGGCTAATGATTTGTTTAGCGGGTTATCAACTATAGCAGAAAGAGGAGCAGAAGCAGGTGCACTATACCTGGAAGTAAAGGAAAAGACTGAAAGTGTAGCTAAAAAAATGATATCCAAAAAGGAATTAATTGAAGCAAGATTTCAAAATATACAAGAAAATTTCATTAATAAGTTAAGTAATTTTGAAGAACTTCAAGGTGCTAGAGATTCTAGTACTTTAAAGAAATTCTATGCTGCTGTTAAAGATGTTCTAAAGATACGCTCCAGCATTCCTATTTCCAATTTACATCTATTATCGCTTGTTTACCATTTATCATTGGAAGTATCATATGCTATTTTTCAGGCAATAACTGATCCAACTCTTGGAAGTACAGTTTTAACTGCCATAAGTGAAGGAAAATTGCCTGAAGATAAGCAGTGGGCTAAGGTATTAAAAAATACAGTACCAAACTTAATAAGAAATCAAGAAGTTGTGCGGAATGTTATAGTACCAACTCTTACTGATATTTTAAAGAGCCTATCAGGATCAAGAGAAGAAAGAAAATTTATAATCTATACTCTGGTCTGCCTGAAAGAAGTGATTGATGAAGTTTATACGACATCGGTACAAGAGTCATTGTATAGGATATTAGGAGTAGAACTTGCAAATAGTCTAAATGGTATGGTACAGGCAATAAGTAACCTATTAGGCTGCTATGGACACGAAGAAGTAGAACGTGCAAGAACCGCAAATGAGTTAGATTAAAGAGTAGGTAAACTTACACCTGAAGAAACGCGGCAATTCGTTATAAACTTAGGGGAGAGAGTAGGATCTCTCAGGGAGTTTGAGGGTCGAGTTACAAATAAACAGTCAATTAGTAAATTGATAGATTATTGTTTGGACCCAAAACTGAATGATAGGGAAGCAGCCGCAACACTATTAAATTATATACTCACATGTACTGAAGATGGTCGTTATTTGGCCGCTGAAGCTGGTACTAATAATAATTTATCTAGCAACTCTAATGTTGTACTTATTACGCACGTGGCAGCAAATCGATCTGCACAGTTAGACTAGAGGCGGCTATATGGAAAAAAGTGAAGATAGTTTCAGAGATAAGCAAGCAAATGACAATTGATAGACTTAAACTATGTTCTCAATTTCTCAAAAAAATCCTTTAACAAAAAAGAGCATTCTGTTTCTAATATTCCACCATAAACTTCAGGTATATGGCTGCAAAATTGAAATATCTTAGCACCATTTTCAATTCCTCCACCTTTTGGATTATAAGCTCCAAAGTACAATCGTTTAATTCTGGCAAAGGAAATAGCTTGAGCACACATCGGACATGGTTCTAATGTTACGTACATATCAGCATCACAAAGCGTGGAAGTTGAAAATGCTTGTCTGATCGCTAACATCTCTGCATGTGCAGTTGGATCGTTAGATATATTGTGTGCAGAAGAAATGATATTGTC
>NZ_JAPQLE010000035.1:0-4121 GCF_028982185.1 Wolbachia endosymbiont of Drosophila baimaii
TAGAAGCTTGATATATTTTTTGAATATCTGCTAATAACTCTTTATTTGCTGATTCTCTACTGCTTATTTTCCTTGTAGTCCACTTATAGTAGCCACTAGCAGAAAACCCTACATAATTCCTGCACTTTATAGTGTTTACTATGCTCTTTTATGAAAAAATATTTTACTCTTTTTGACTGGCCAGGGCTTTTTTTAAAATGTCTCTTTCTCTTGTTACTTTTGCTAACTCTTTCTGTAAATCAAATCTCTCTTTGTCATAAGGTGCTACATCTGGAAATGCATTTGCCGCTGACTTTTTTTCGTTATATTTCTTCATCCATTTTCCTAATACACTATCCCTTATTCCTAGATCTCTTGCTACTTTTTCAACTGGTTGACCTACCTTTCTTTGTTCATTTGCCAGCTTAACAGCTTCCAATTTGAATTCTGCCGTATATTCTCTTGCCATTTCTAATCCTCCAAAATTTTATTTTACCCGAAAAAACTCCTTTCTTTCTCTCCACTTTTTCTGGGTAAGGTCAAGAAGCCTATTGTCTAATTATGTACCTAAATTTTATTACGGCACTTTCACTACTACTTTAACGAGTGAGCTACCTTTCTATAAAAGACCTATCGACTGTTGCAATTATAGGCGTAAACAAGAATGATAAAAGAGTACGAGATTGAGTAACTATGTACACTTCTGCTGGCATACCAGGGTATAGGTATACGTTTTTAAACTGAGCAAGCTCTGGTTTTGGTATCACTACACGTACTGAATAATAACGCCCTAGCCTTGGATCATCAAGGGCATCGGGAGAAATATTGCTTACTATACCATTAATTAAACTTAAACGACGTGCACTGTAAGCACTTAAACGAACTTTAACCTTTAGCCCTTCTAGCCCATCAATAGAGACTATGTTGCTATCTTTCTTTTGTGCTGACAGTATCTCTTCTATGTTTCTGGTCTGAATTTTAGCATCTATTATTAGGTCATCATCCGATGGCACTACGCTCATGATCGGAACTCCAGATTGTATAACACCACCTTCAGTATGGTATCTTATATCTGTGACTATCCCATCTTGAGGCGATTTAATTATTGTACGTGCTAATGAATCTTCAGCAACCATCAGTCTCTCTTTCAAGTCTGCAATAGACGTACTAACTTCCTTAAGTTCAGCGTTTGCTCTTTCTTGAGAATCATTTCTCACGTTTATAATTTCTAATTCGTTCTCTCCAATTTTTTGCTGCACTTGAGATATTGCAGAACGGTAATGTCCAACTCTGCCTTCAATTTCAGCAAACTGCTTTTCTAAAGCTAAAATGTGTGGTTTGCTTATATGGCCACTATCAAGTAATTGTCTTTTTGTTTCCAACTCCTCAGTTATCAAGTCATATTGCTTATGAGCTGCATTTAGTTGAAAGTTTAGCCCCGCTAATTCATCATTTAACTGCTTTATACGTTGTTGCAGTATGTCTGTTTTTCCCAATATGCTCTTTCTCTGAGAGTTGAACAACTTTACTTGATTCTTTATCGCTTTATTTACAAGTTCATCGTGAGATAATTTTTTAACCTCATCAGGAAACTCGAGCGTGTCCAAATCTACTCTGATTGCAAGAAGCCTTGCTTCTGTTGCTAAAAATGATAAGAGCTTCTCTTTGATGATACTTAAATTCGCCTTCTCGTTAACATCACTCAACAAAACTAGAGGCTCATCTTTTTTAACTGCTTGACCCTCTTTTACTAAAATTTTGCTTATTATTCCTCCGCCCAAGTGTTGAACTATTTTTCTATTTGAAGATACAATAACTTCTCCACTTGCATGCACCGCACCGTCAATTAGAGCTATAGCCGACCAAATACCACCTATCCCAAAAAAGATGAGTATTACTACCAGACCAAAAAATAGTGGTCCCCATGTTACTTTCAGGACTTCATTTACGTTATTACTTTCGCGTTTTAAAATAAAATTTATCACTGCATCAATCAATGCAAACGTCTTATCCAAAAATTTTGGGTACTTCTTCTTTTTATTTTTTGCTCCTTGCATATTTATATTATCACCATGGCCAATCAAGCCTGTCAAAGAAAATCCAGCGCTAAGCTTTTTTAACTTACTTATCATAATACTACTGTGAATTTGTGTTAACTCAAGATAACACACAAAAACAAAGAATCTATAATTTAAGCATTCCATTTAGACTGTAGAGCACCAGAATAAACTATTTAGTAACAATTCCTGCATCAACTATGTTTTTAAAATTTTTTGACGTTTAACTTTATTATAACTTTTTCTTTATTTTGTGAATATCTGAGTTACTTATATTATGTAAGAAATCTATTGCCAACTAGTCAATATTCTGTTAGGAATTAAGATAATATAAAGTTATTATGTTTGGATTGGAAAGCAGAAAGTTCCTGATCACTGGCGCATCAGGCGGAATAGGGCAAGCAATTGTAAAAATTATGCACAAAGCCGGAGCAACTTTATGTATTTCTGGCACAAAAAAAGAAGTGCTCGAAGAAGTTGCTAAACAATATGAAAAAAACATGCATGTACTCCCTTGTGATTTATCAAATGCTGAGGAAGTAAATCAACTAATAAATAGAGCAAGTGAGCTGATGGAAGGCTTTGACGGGCTCGTATGCAATGCGGGTATTACGCGAGACAGTTTATTATTGAGAATGACAGATGAAGCATGGCAAAAAGTAATTGATATTAACTTGAGCTCTACATTTAAGCTGAGTAGAGAAGCATGCAGAAAACTAATTAAGAATAATTGGGGAAGAATTATAAATATTTCCTCAATAATAGGGCTGACAGGAAACGCCGGGCAAGCAAATTATGCGGCGTCTAAAGCTGGAATAATAGCTATGAGCAAATCTATAGCAAAAGAAGTTGCAAGTCGTAATATAACAGTAAATTGTATTGCTCCTGGATTTATAGATACTAAAATGACTGAAGTTTTAAATGAAGGACAAAAGGGAAAAATATTAGATAATATTCCAATGAAAAGAATGGGAACAGGGGAAGAAATAGCAGCAGGGGTCTTGTTTTTAGCAAGTGATGAAGCAAAATATATAACAGGGCATGTGCTCAATATTAATGGTGGGTTATTGATGTAGCAACACTTATGTATGGACAAATTATAATTTTTACTTTAAAATAAAAAATGTGTAGGTGTAGGTGTAGGTGTAGGTGTAGGTTTAGGTTTACGTTAATTTATTACTTAGAGGCAAAAAAATGAGCTCTATAATAGGATTTTTTGGTGTCTTGTGTGTAGTATTGCTTTTCTCTTTCTCAGGTTACGCAGCTATCACTGGTCCTGATATGGATGATACAACACAAGTAATATGTAATATTATTGGGTATATTTGGGGTCTAGGTGGACCACTTATGACAGTAATATTTATTGGTGCAGCTTTGATGGCAATATTTGGTAGAATGCCTTGGCCTGCTCTTTTTGCTCTAGGCGTGTTTTGTGCTGTATTTTTTGGCGCTAAGACGATTATAATAAAAGTTATGCCCAATGTAAGCGATGAAGCAAAAGCTATGTTGGAAAAGTGTGGAAAGAAATAACCCATAAAAGTACAGAAATGCTTTTTTGTTATCCATTAAATCGCTTCATATCTTCAACTTGCAACAAATAAGGGCTATCTTTTGGTAAAGTTTTAACAGCTAGCTCAGCATATTTTGTAAATTGCTTTAAATCACCTTCAATACAAGCCTTTTTTGTCAAGGCAAAATAATGCATTGCCGTATCAGCTTCACATTTATATGCAATGCTTAAATACTTCCAGACAAAAGCGTTATTTGGTTCTATATTCAAAATCTGCTCCAGGTAAAAAATCGCCTTTTTTGTATCACCGTGTAATAATAAAGTATGAGATAATGCAAGTTTCACTAAATAACTGTTTTTCTCAGATAAATACCTAAGCGATTCCTCATACATTTTTATTGCTTCACTTAAATTTCCGGCCTTGTATAGCATTTCTGCTTTTAATTCATATAGGTATGGGTCATTGCGTGACTCTTGAATCAATGAATTATAGCACTTCTCATAATAGTCCAAAAAAGGTAAGATATGGATTTATAGTAGTGATGGTAAGCATGCCAGCAGCATATAGTTATGAC
>NZ_JAPQLE010000036.1:0-2309 GCF_028982185.1 Wolbachia endosymbiont of Drosophila baimaii
CAAGATTTTCAATAAGTTGCTTATAATCCTAATTATAGTTAGCCTTTCATAAGTAGCGATGCAACAAAGCCATTCCAGCGTCACGCGCTGCCATGTGGTATACAAATTTCCTTCGAATTACAACGTACGTGCGCTCTATATGCACTTGATTGACAAATGCTCTCTTATCAAAATCTCAAGAATCTGCACTATATTTAATGCTGCGCCTTTGCGCAGGTTGTCAGCCACTATCCACATATTTAATCCGTGCTCAACAGTATTGTCTCTTCTAATACGCGATACATATACAGCATTCTCCTGTACAACATCAATTTGAGTTATGTATTCACTATCTTCACGCCTGTTGTACACTAAAACTCCACTATCTTCGGCTTCACTTAGCACTTCACGAGCTTGTTCTTCAGTGATATGTTGATCAAATTCCACATTTACTGCCATAGCGTGACCGATAAAGACGGGTACCCTTACACAAGTTGCAGTAACTTTTATATCTTCCTCTAAAATTTTTTTTGTCTCCTCTTGCATTTTCCATTCCTCTTCTGTAGAACCATTTTCCATGAATTCTCCTACATGGGGAATGCAATTGAATGCTATTTGCTTAGAGAATATCTTGGGTTTTTTAGCTTCGTTCATAAAGATTTTTTTTGTCTGGTCATAGAGCTCATCCATTGCTGCTTTGCCTGCACCAGAAGTTGATTGATAAGTTGAAGCAACGATTCTCTTTATTTTTGCTTTTTGGTGTAATAGATGTAGTACTAGCAGCATCTGTATTGTAGTACAGTTTGGATTGGATATTATGTTGTGGTTTTTATATTCCATAATTTTTTCTTTATTAATCTCTGGAATAGTGAGTGGCACACCCTCTTTCATTCTAAAATGGGAACTGTTATCTATCACGATGCATCCAGCCTGTGTTGCAATTGGTACATACTCTTCAGAAACATGAGATCCAGCACAGAAAATGGCTACATTAGTTCCAACGAAGTCATAATCCTCAAGGCATAAAACTGTTAACTCTTTGTCACCAAAGCTCACCTTCTTCCCTTCTGATTTTTTCGATGCAAGTGCAATAACGCAATCTATCGCCTCATCTTGAAATTCAGCAAGCGTGCTTAATACCTCACGCCCTACTCTTCCGGTTGCTCCGATAACAGCAATTTTGTATCCCATATAGATGAACCTCTAATTTTAAAGTTCTATTATATTTTTACTGACAAAATTTACAATTGTTTTAATATTTTTACCTTGCAATTAATTGTAATTTAGCTATTATTATGCAATATTAGTAATATTACATAATGAAATGAAAGATGAGTAAGGAATACGATGAAACTAAGGTTAAACCTGCAATGTTTACACCTCAAGGGCCTGAAGGAACCAATGGATCAAAGGCCCAAAGTGTTCTTTCGAATAAAAGAAAGCCTACAATAAATTTTGATGATAAAAAGTATGGTGTAAAAACCTCTAAAATAGACCAACAGTCTCTAAACAAAAGACAAGAATCTTCAAAGCTAAGAGATCTCTTAAGGTCAATACCAATAATAAGGAGATTTTTAGCAAGGATTTTCACACCTGAAAAAATAGAAATCATCAGTAACCCTATATATGACAACATGGAAGCATATAAAAAATTGCAGGAAGATTACCCTAGTAAGATAAAAGATGAAACTAGTATAGATGATGAACACACAAAAGAAGTAGATAGTAAACTTGAGAAGGGTAATGTTGAACAAGTGGACAACAAGAAAAGTCGTAGTTCATAAATATCAATCATTTAAAAATTATCTCTAGTTATAACATTGTATCTGTTCAGATGCATGGCTCATGTACAAATATTGAAACAAAAATTCCAGTGCTCCCTTTCTTGTCATCCCAGTGCTTGACACTGGGATGGCTTTGTTGCATCGCTCTTCGGACAGTAGGTAACGCACAATAAATTTATGAAGCTATCTCAAATTTAGCCATACCAATATCAGTGAACTTATTGAGCAAATAGCATTTAACAAGTAGTTCCTTCTCTCTATTTGTCTCAGATTTATTCCTAAAACTAAACCAGAATGTTTGTTTCAGTCGCGAGAAAAAACTTTCTATATAAGATCTTTTTCCATAACTCATCTCTTTTTTCCACTTCTTTATACCATCTTCATCATATGACCTTATGAGCTTGACTGCAGAATTTCTCTCAGCCATATAGTCTAACTTTGGATGCTCTGCTGCGTTGTTTTTCGGAGGAATTTTCGTTTTTATACCATATTGATTACACAGCTTATAGAGCTTTTCTCTGTCATATGCCCTATCTGCATATAGTA
>NZ_JAPQLE010000037.1:0-7368 GCF_028982185.1 Wolbachia endosymbiont of Drosophila baimaii
GACTAGCTAACTCGGGGATTCTTTGTCTTTTTTTCTGCTTAGTAAATTTCTTAAACATTTGCAGCATAGGTTAGTTGCAATTAAAAGCAGATAAATCTTGCTTGTCAAGCGTTTAAAACATAAAAAACGCCAATATTTTAAAGCAGATAATAACCCCAGGGCTTCTTTTGCCTTTTTTTTCGCTTGGTAAATTTCTTAATGTTTGTAGCTAAACGACAACCGTCATCCCGCTGCTTGTTAGCGGGATCTCTTGTTAGCGCCGCGGCGGTATATTTGTCATCCCGCTAGCGGGATCTATGTTGAGAGATACCGCGAATGAATCGCGGTATGACGGTTTGTGGCGGTATGACGGTTCGCGGCAGCATGACGATGGTTTATACCTCGTCATTCCGCTACGTGTTAGCGGGATCTAGAGATACCGCGGCGGTATGACGATAAGACACAAAGCCTAATGGAAAAAACTGCGAACGCCAGTGAAAAACATGGCAATTTTATTTTCATTTGCGGTTGCTATTACATCTTGATCTTTCAGCGAGCCGCCGGGCTGAATTATAGCTGTAATCCCATGTTTTGCACTTTCTACTATGCTATCTGGGAATGGAAAAAATGCATCTGAAGCAAGCACTGCACCTTTACATTTTTCACCTGCTTTTTTCACTGCAATGTTCACACTATCTATTCTGCTTGTTTGCCCTGCGCCGATGCCAATAGCACAACCATCTTTTGCTATAACTATTGCATTGGATTTCACATGTTTACATATTTTCCAGGCAAAAATAAGATCTTCCTTTTCTTTTTCTGTTGTAGTGCATTTTGTTACTTGGCTCATTTCTTCTGCTTTTATTGTGTGGTCATTATTTTCTTGCACCAAAAACCCACCAACAACATTTTTAATTTGGTATTTCACATTTTGTTGGAAAGATTTATGAATAATCACTCTTAAATTTTTCTTTCTTTGTAAAATTTTTAGCGCCTCATTGTTTACTAATGGTGCTATCACAACTTCTAAAAATATCTCGTTTAATTTTTCTGCTAGCTTTAAATCTATCTCCCGATTTAAAGCTACTATACCACCAAAACTGCTTACTTCATCACACGATAGAGCTTTTTCATATGCCTCCAAAGCACTATTACCAACAGCAGCGCCACATGGGTTATTGTGCTTGATTATCACTGCTGCAGGCTCTTGAAACTCAGAAATTATGTTAAGTGCGGACTCTATATCTACTATATTATTATAACTCAACTCTTTTCCATGTATTTTTTCCAGCGGATATTTGGTGAATTTATTGCTATAAAATGCAGCTTCTTGATGAGGGTTTTCACCATACCTGAGTTCTTGTACTTTATGTCCATATAGTGCAAAAAACTCTGGCAATTCATTATTTTTACTCTGGGATAAAAACCAACTGTGAATATTAGAATCGTAGTGTGCAGTAAGAGCAAATGCTTTGATTGCTAAATGTTTTCTATATTCCGATGTTGTTTCATTGTTATTTTTTATCATCTCAGCTTTTAGTACTTCGTAGTCTTGAATGTTAGAAATAACTGAAGTAAAACGAAAGTTTTTTGCTGCAGCTCTAATTAACGCCACTCCGCCGATATCAATTTGTTCTATAATTTGCTCTTCATTTGAGCCGCTACTTACTGTATCCCAAAATGGGTATAGGTTAGTTATAAGCAGGTCTATTGGCTCAATACCTAGATTTTGTATTTCCGTTTTGTGTTTTTCTCTATTGCAAAGTATTCCTCCATGAATTTTAGGGTGTAAAGTTTTTACTCTACCACCCAGTATCTCTGGAAATTGTGTGTAATCTGAGACCTCTTGTGTTTTTATTCCTGCACTAGATAGCGTTTTGTAAGTATTTCCCGTTGAAAGAATTTCTATTTGTTGCTGCATTAAAAACGATGCAAGATCAATTATATTCGTTTTATCGTATACTGATATTAAAGCTCTTTTTATTTTCATTTTTATATGGAAAGTTTTTTAAAATTATATCTAAGAAAAAGGAATTTGTCTATATATAGCTACTACGTCATACCGCCACGGTATCCACAACTGTACGAACATTGTGATACAAGAGACCAAGAAAGATGTCATCCCAGTGCCCAGACACTGGGATCCAGAAAACTTCACTTTAAATGAGCACACCAGGTGGCTGTACAATAGAAACTGGATTCCAGACTGGAATGACACCATCTACTACTCAAATTACCTGCAAATTGCAATGTTCGTACACCAAAACGCGGTATCTTGTTGTAGATTCCGCTAACAAGCAGCGGAATACCAAATTGTAGAAGTTGCTTTAGCCCTCCTAACCTTTCCTTCAAAGCAGTCTATTCTATAAATTTTTTTACCATGCTTGATTTCAAGCCACGAATAAAATCTTCAATACTGCAAGGATTTCTCCCTTCCATTTGTACAACTTTAGGAATTAAAGTGCCACCTTTTAAACTTATGTGCATATTATCGTTAACAATCTTACCTTGTTCTGAAGCGAGAGCTTCAAAATCAGCATCAAGTATCCTGATACGTTTATTCTCTATCTTGATGAATGCTTTTGGGTAAAACGCTTTAACTTTTCTATAAGCAACTTCACAGGCATCACTTGCATAAATTTTATAGTCTTCCACTTTGTCAGCGTAACATGCATCGTTATCGTTCTGTTTTAAGGGAAGCTGTTTTTCAATTTCGTTTAGCACTTTCAGCAGTAAATCACTGCCTAGCTTAGATAATTTATCATGCAATGTCTTGTAATTATCGTTCTTTTCGATAAGAAATTTTTCCTGTTTTAAAATAGGGCCGGAATCTAATCCTTCATCCAATTGCATAATGCTAACCCCGGTTTCTTGATCTCCTGCTAAAATTGTGTGCTGTATCGGGGCTGCACCACGCCACCTTGGTAGTAATGAAGGATGAATATTAATACAACCATATTTTGGAATATTCAAAATTTCTCTTGGAAGTATCAATCCATACGCGGCAACAACCGCAACGTCTGGCTTGAAATTTCTAAATTTTTCTTGCTCTGCCGAGAACTTTAGAGAGATAGGAGTACATACCTCTATGTTACTTTCTTCAGCGATAACATGCACTGGAGATTTCATTGGCTTCTGTCCACGCCCCGAAGGTTTTGGAGCCTTGGTGTATACTGCCACCACTTCGCTCTTTGATTTCAGTAACAAGCTCAGAGAATTAACAGCAAATCCTGGTGATCCCATGAAAATAATTCTCATGGTGTTTTTGCTTTAAGAATTCTCCGCTAATTTACCACTTACAGTTTCTACTAATTTGGCAAAATCATCCTTATAATTAACTGCCATCTCAGCAAGAATTTTTCTATTTAAATCAATGCCGGCAAGTGTAAGACCACGCATAAACCTACCATAAGTAAGCCCATGCTCTCTTGCTGCTGCATTAATACGTATTATCCATAAGCTACGGAAATCACGTTTACGGGTTCTTCTGTCTCTGTAAGCATATTGCAGTGCTTTTTCAACTCTTTGTAATGCAATTCTATAACAGCTTTTTGCACGTCCTCTATAACCCTTTGCCAGTTTCAATATTTTTTTATGACGAGCGTGAGTAGTGACTCCACGTTTTACCCGAGCCATTTCATTTTACCTCCATTCTGTTAAATACCGTAAGGCATATGAAGCTTAACTATACGCGAGTCAGATTTACCAAGAATCGTTGTACCGCGCTGATTACGAATATTAGATTTACTTCTCTTTACCATGCCATGCCTTTTGCCTGACTGAGTAGAAATAACTTTACCCTTAGCTGTAAGGTGAAAGCGCTTTTTCACAGAAGATTTGGTTTTTAATTTTATTTTCTTCATATTCCAAATAAATTTACAAGCACTACTATTGAGTTCTTTAATAGTAATTAAGCGTCAGTATAAATAATTTTATTAAAGAATCAAATTAAAATTGTATATTAAAGGAGTTTAAAAGTAATTACGCCCAATATGTGTGTTATACCTTCTTTATTCCCAAGTGGCAACAATACTTGCCTCATTTTAACACTTTCACTTTCTTCCTCTTCATTGATCGGGCATTTACTCTCTATTACAGTATCAAGTTTATCAATAACTGCATCTATTTTATATAGTCGCAAAAATGGTGCATCAATTGCATACTTATTATCAATGCACGTCTTTTTCTCAAAACCATAGAATTCAACAGCCTTTTCTCCTGCATTTTCACAAATATAACCTTGATCCTTGACTTCAATGACAAAACAATGCTGCCATGATTCCATTATTTCTGCAGTGTCTATTTCATGCCTTTCTGGCCAATCTCTGTCTGATCCTTTTATGTCATTCCAGTGTTGAGTCACCACATTTGCTATTCTTTTTTCTTTGCCTACATAAATTTCCATTCCAATTTCCACATATAAAACACAGATATGAGGTAAATTTATCGTGAATATATTGATTTTTTCTTACCACAAGGTGCATGTCACTAGAAGTTCTGAGATCTGGAGAGTGGTATTGATTTTATTTCCATTACAACTTATTATTTATAGATAACCTCAATAAAAACGATGAAGCTAAACGAAATCAGAGAAAGATTTATAAAATTTTTTGTAAATAATGACCACGAGCAGGTTTCTTCTTCTCCTTTGATTCCAGAACATGACCCAACGCTCATGTTCACAAATGCTGGTATGGTGCAGTTTAAAAATATTTTTACTGGTGCTCAAAAAACTGAAATGAAACGTGCTGTCTCAAGTCAAAAGTGCCTAAGAGCAGGCGGTAAACACAACGATCTTGAAAATGTTGGCTATACAACTCGGCATCACACATTTTTTGAAATGCTCGGAAATTTTAGCTTCGGTGATTACTTTAAGGAAACTGCGATAGAATTTGCGTGGGAATTTATCACTAAAGAGTTATCTCTTGATAAAAACAGACTATCCATAACCGTCTACCATACTGATGATGAGGCGTACGAGATTTGGCGTAAGATAAGTGGCTTTTCAAGTGATAAAATCATAAGAATGACAACGGATGATAACTTTTGGAGTATGGGAAGCACTGGTCCGTGCGGTCCATGTTCTGAAATTTTTTATGACCATGGGAGTCCTAATTTACAAGAGGGCGATAGAATTGTTGAAATCTGGAATCTGGTGTTCATGGAATTTAACAAAGATGAAGAAGGTAATTTACACAAATTGCCAAAAAAATGCATCGATACTGGAATGGGCCTTGAAAGAATAGCGGCTGTTATGCAAAACGTCCATGATAACTATGATATTGATCTATTTTCTGCTCTGATAAGTAAATCACAAGAGTACTGTGGAAATATGGAAAATAAAATAGCGCATAAGATCATAGCAGATCATCTTCGCGCGGCTGCATTTCTCATCGCAGAAGGAGTGCTTCCTGGAAATGAGGGCAGGAATTACGTATTACGCAGATTAATTAGGAGAGCCACACGTTATATTCACCTGCTTGGATATAATGATTCCCTACTCCATCGCGTTTTTCCGGTGCTGATAGATAGCACGAGTTCTGCTTATATGGGAGATGTTTATCCTGAACTAGTCAGAGCCAAAAACTTAATAGAAACGACGTTAAAATCAGAGGAAGAAAACTTTAAAGACACTTTGATGAAAGGTATCAATCTCCTGGAGAAATTCACTACAGATTTAAAATCGGGCGATACTTTGCCTGGAGAATCAGCGTTTAAGCTATATGACACCTACGGATTTCCTTTGGATATTACACTTGATATTTTAAAAGAGAAAAAAATAAATTTTGACCAGAAGGGTTTTGATGATGCAATGGGAGAACAAAAAGAGAGAGCACGTGCTAAATGGGCTGGATCTGGTGAAAAATCTGTTGAGCAAGTATGGTTTGATTTGATCAATAAATTTGGCAAAACAAAATTTGTTGGTTATGAGTTCAATGAAGTAAGTGATGCGAAAATACTAGCTATAGTTTCCTCTAAAAATGAAGTAATTGATTCTGCAAAGGAGGGAGAAAAGATAACCATTATACTTGATAAAACACCTTTTTATGGCGAGTCAGGTGGACAAGTGGGAGATACTGGCAATCTGATCAAATCTGATAGAAGTATTATTATAGTCGAGAATACCAATAAGGTTAATGACCTATATTTGCACAGATGCATAGTTAAGTTCGGTTCAATTTGTAAAGGTAACACAGTTGCAGCAAGCATTGACAAGGAAAGAAGGCAAACCTTAAGAAGAAATCATTCAGCTACACATCTTCTGCACTTTACACTCAGAAAAATTCTAGGTGATCATGTCACTCAAAAAGGTTCCCTAGTTGCACCAGATAGACTGAGATTCGACTTCAGCCATAACACTCAAATGACTCAAGATCAGTTGTTTTGGGTAGAGGATATGGTAAACTCTCTAATCAGAGAAAATCTTTCCGCATCTACAAAAATTCAAAGCATGAATCAGGCAATAGACGAAGGAGCTATGGCGTTATTCGGCGAAAAATATAGCGATCAAGTAAGAGTAGTGAAGATTGGAGATTCAAGGGAACTGTGTGGTGGCACGCACGTTGAACATACTGGAGAAATCAGTTTATTTAAGATAGTAACAGAGAGTTCTGTTGCTTTTGGAGTGAGGAGAATTGAAGCTTTAACTGGTCAGGAAGCAATCAATTATGTACGTGATAATGAAATTAACTTAAAAAAAGTTGCAGAATTCGTAAAAGCGCCAGTGAGTGAAATAACAAGCAGATTAAGTATTTTAAGTCAAGAACACAAAAAATCCGAAACCAAAATAAAAAACCTATATAAAAAGCTTGTGAGTGCAGAGAATATAAAAAGCACCGAAATAAATGGAATAAATTTTATAAGCCACACTTTCACTGATATTCCAGCAAATGTAATAAGAGAGTTTGTTTTGCAGCAACAAAAACCAAAAACGATAATAGCTTTCACGGCAACAGAAAAAGATAAAACAGTCTTGATTATTAAAGTAAGTAAAGACTTAATCAATAAGATTAGCGCAAAAGAACTAATATCCATAGCAGTTGAAAAGAACTGTGGTGGGAATGCTGAATTTGCACAAACAGGCTGTGATAGCAATAAAATAGATGATGCCATTACAGCCATTTATAGCAAAATAGCAGCTTCTAAGCACTCTACGTCATACCACCACGCACCGTCATACCGCCGCGGCGCTAACAAACAGCGGGATACTTAACCATCGTCTACACCGTCATACCGCGATTCATTCGCGGTGTCTCTTAGCCGCTAACAAGAGATCCCGCTAACAAGCAGCGGGATGACGAATTATAGCATTTCTCATAATAGTCCGAACAGGTCATAGGAAGGCAGAATCAACAGCACGACGAAAGGATTCGAATAGAGGAATGTTTT
>NZ_JAPQLE010000038.1:0-18164 GCF_028982185.1 Wolbachia endosymbiont of Drosophila baimaii
TCTATTCGAATCCTTTCGTCGTGCTGTTGATTCTGCCTTCCTATGACCTGTTCGGACTATTATGAGAAATGCTATATATGCTGCTGGCATGCTTACCATCACTACTATAAATCCATATCTTACCTTTTTTGGACTATTATGAGAAGTGCTATACAACAAAATACACCAGTTACGAAGAAAAAGAAAATAAATTTATTGAAGAAGCACATGAATATTTAATAGACTCTGAATTTAATAAAAATTTTGATCTAGGGCAGTACAGAATAAGTAATTTCTCCGGAAACTCGACGAAAATAGAACTGGAACTCATCAATGAAAAGTATATGCAAGTTCAAGTTAATAGAGAAAGAAAAATTATTCTCGCTATACCGTAGGTGCGTTCCAAGATTATACTGAAGTTTTTATTGCACTCAAAATCTTCGTTTTTCCTAATCTCTAGAATTATCAATGCATCATCACTTAACCAGCCTGAGTGAGCTAGTCCATTCAACGTTGATTCAACTAGATTGCTATTGTAAGGTGGGTCTATAAAAACTACATCGCACTTTGAAATAGGTTGTGGCAATTTGTTAGCACTACAACAAATTAGCGTGACATTGTTCGTAATTCCAAAATCTTCTGCTGTTTTTTTAGGCAGTTGCAAATTGTAATAATCTGAATCCACCATGAATGCATGTTTAGCGCCGCGAGAAAGCGCTTCAAATGAAAAAGAGCCACTTCCGCAAAATAAATCAAGTACATTCAAGTTATAAATAGGTTTCCTTGAGGAAAGCATATTAAATATTGCTTCTCGGACAATACTCATAGTTGGCCGTGCAGCTAAATGCTTACCTGTAGTTATTTTTCTTCCGCGATATTTGCCTGCAATGATGCGTAGCATATTAAATAAGCTCCAAAATAATTAATTATTTATACTATATGATTAATGTCAATATGGCTTTAGCAGTTTAATAGAGAGAAGCTATCGAGTCGCTTGTAAGAAAAACACAAACACAAGACTCATCAGTTATCTTTTTCTGATTTGCCTGCTGCATTAATTGCTTGACCAATCTCATCTTGTAAATCATCATGATCATTTTTTTCATCATGATTTAGCCCTTCAATTCTGCTTTCTAACTCTAACTTAATTATAGTATTGATTTTATCTATATTATCAAGAAAGCCTCTACATTCTTCTTCACCATACTCTTTACCAGATGCCTTTTTTTCGATAAATAGACTTTTAAACTCTGTAAGATCAGAATTCTGATCGGTATTTAGTACAACATTTCTCTCTATGAAGCTAAGGTCTGATAGCAATAAACTAACCTCTAATAGCTCCTCACTTTTAATGTTTGCAAGATTATCAAGATTGTCTAAAATATTAGACATCTTAAGCCTTTCTTGTGCAATCTCCTTGTCTTCCTTATCAAATTCAGACAATAAACCATGATTATCTACAAATTTCTCACTCAAAGCTTTATTCAATTTAGCAAAATTGACATCCTTGTCAAGTGATGTGTTATCCCGCAACAAGTCTACCCTTGCCCTACGCGCATTTAAAATGTCGTCGTAGTCATTTAACTTTATGTTGCCATCTTTGTCTTGCTGCAATTTATAATAATCAAGGCCTTTGAAATTTTTATTAGTCTTCATCTTCAATCCTCTTCTCATCTCCTTTTGCATCTGGCTTCCTCATTGGTTCCGGTAATTTCCTTTTACTGTCTTCTCGATTTCTTTTTTCCTCTCTTTCAGCACGTTTTTTTATAGCTTCCTGGGTATTCATTTCAAAAAGTGCCTTAACGTACTCTTCTGGATTTTTTGGTTCTTTAAATAAAGGCTTAAGATTATAAACTTCGTCTTTTCGATCTCTTTCTTCTTTTCTTCTAGCTCTTTCAGCACGTTTTTCTACAGCTTCTTGAGTGTTCATTTCAAAAAGTGGTGAGAGGTTGTAAACTTTATCTTGATTTCTTCTGCCTTCTCTTTCAGCACGTTTTTCCATACCTTCAAAAGCAGATCCAAAATCATCAATTTCATCTGAACCTTTTGGTTCCGTACCTAAATTTCGTGTCACTTCATTTGATTGATCAGGCTTATCTTCTTCTGTTGGCTGATCATGCTGTAGTTGATTAGGCTTGTCTTCTTGTTCTGTGCTTAGTTCTCGTACTACCTTATCTGGCTGACCTCCCCCTCGTAGTCGAAGAGGGTCGCCTTCTTCTAGTGGCTGATCATGGTTATCTCTTACTAGTTCCGTGCCTAACTCTCGTTCTACCTTATTTGATTGATCAGGATTGTCTTTTTCTGGTTCTCTCTTACGGCCGATAGTGTAATCATGAAGCTTCTCTAAGAAATCTCGCCTATATTCTTTTGCTCTATAGAGTAGGTTATGATCATAGCCATGCTTTCCTATAGAGTCAAGACCATGCTCCCAAGTAAACTTCATAGCATCTTCTATTGTATAGCCCAAATGTGATCCTACGTATCCTTTATAATAATCTAAATATTTACCGATCCTTCTGTGTGTAATATCTTCCTTATCAACTCCAAATGCCCTGTAAATTTTTTCCTCGAGCTTATCAACATCATTTTCAGGCGGTGTTGCAAACTTCGTTGCTTCAATAGTAGCACCTACAAATTTACGTGGCACATCAATAGCGTATTTCATCACTCCTCCAACTCTTGGTATCCTACCCAGTAGATTAGCTGTACCTCCGGCTAATCTATCCGGTAAATGAGTAGCCCAATTACCTAAAGATTCTAGTTTTCCACCAATTGCGTCTTGCCAATAATGCTGTTTTAATCCTTCCATTATGCCAACCAAAGGCGATGCTTCATACATTCTAGATATATTGTAAACGCTGAATCCACCACCAGCTATACTTGAGCCCATTTGTTGTACGAACTCGCGTAAGGAGAACATTAAAAATGAAAGCAAGAATAACACAAAGATTTCCCCTGCATTGATTAAATAACCTCTCTGTATGTCTTGCACCCTTTGGTAATCGCTATTTTCTTGATAATTTTTGCAATCCTCACAACCTTTACATTTCTGACAGTATTCACTGTTGGGATCCTTATATAGATCATGAAGTTTCAGTATTCTACAACCTTGTTTTTCTACTGCACTCCGCACTAAAGATCTTATTTCATTAATTATTTCCCTATAACTATTGCATTTATTTATATCTTGACAGTAGCGTTTTATTATTTCACTAACATCACCTATCCTTTTCTCTATATTGTTGATCAGTAATATAATGTCAGCCCTCTCTGATGCATGAGATAAACTATTTGTTAAGCGCACTAGATCTTTTTCACTACAGCCATTACTAACTACCATATCACTTTCTGCAATATAGTGGTCTGCTGGATTATCTTTAGTTCCAGGAATTGGATTAAAGAAAGGATAATCTATATAACGAAACCCTTTTATATGTTCACCATTTTTATCTTTAGGGTAATCTGGTGGAAGCGGGATATATCCAGCACCACCAGTAAATTTTATTGTACCACCTTCTCTGCTTATCTTTTCTATACCTTCTATACTTTTATCTATGTTAAGAGAAGAAGCTTCTCCAAGAGTGTAAGGTACAAAAATTTGCCCTGGGGTCCAACCAAAGTACTGCTTATCAACGATACAAAAACCGCCAAACACCCATTTTGGAGCACATAACTTTACCTCGAACCATTTATTGTAGCATACAGTAAAACCTAGTTGTCTATAAAAGGTGTTCATTATAATAGCAGCCAGCAATGACAGCAGGGTAAATATCATAATCGACTGTAAACAAAAGCTTATACAGAATTTTATCCAACCTTCAAATAGACTTTTCAGCGGTAAAAATAAAATAGAGATCAGGAACAGTGGCATGATAGCTATAAGAAAAGCTATACCCATAAAGCCAGAGAGAAATATTATGTAAGCATACAAGCACAACAAGAAGTATAGCACAATCCCTATGAAAATTGCCGGTATCATAAGAAGACTTGCCCACATTTGGTAATGTAAAAACGCTGCAAACTTTTTCCAAACAGAATAAGCAAAAAATTTATTGAACATGTCCTCCATGAAGCTAAACAACTTAGCTTCATCTCCTTGAGCAATACTTCCGGTGTTCATGTTGGGAGCAAAGTTAGTAATTACACTTATCAATTGTTCAAGACCTTTAACGAATAAAACAAGAAAATGATCATAGAAAAATCTAAAACTTCCAGGAGATATAAGCACTATTACTAGAGTGATTTTCATCATTCTGATGAGCATATCATGCTTAGTTTCTCGTATCATGCCAAAAAGATAAAGAAGCGATGAAATCATTACAAATAGAACAAGCAAGGAAAGAACAAAATTGTGAAAGCTCGTACTTTTTTCAGCTATATTTTCGAACATAGCTTGTGCAACTGCAGGATCATTGCTATTAAAATGTTCTTTGCAATTTTCGTTAATCAATAATACACATTTTAGATAGTTATAAATGTAATCAAAAAACCCAAAACTACTTGGCTGCTGCACTCCACTTAAGAACTCAAAAGAGTAGCCACCTGCATTATCTAAGTAATATCTATCTAATATTTTCACATATATTTTCCATCCCTTTTTTAACTTCAACTCATTACAATTTCTGTCCTTTAATTTAGTGTTATCTCTGTCTAAAGTAAAAAATCCATTGTCGCCCTCTGCTGTGGAGTTATAACCTAGATGTACAGTAGGATATTGAGGATCGCGCATTAACTTTAGATTTTCGTTAGGATCATCTTTCCCCGTTTGAAACAAAAGATAAGCACCATGACCGTTGGTAAACCAACATGGAGCACCACGTGATACTGTATTTGCACTATCATCTTCATTAATGCACTTGCAATTTACAGTGCAACTTGCATTAGGCTTACTTGAAAATTTTTGTATGCTAGGTTTATAATCATTACAAACTAAGTGAAAATTAGGTAAACTATTATCACTTTGGTTACCTTCAAATTTAGTTGCATATTTTAACTGCTCCAAGCTTTGTAAGGTATAACTGCCTTTTTTAGATTCCTTCTTGTTATTATTACTCCAAGATGTCCATGCACCATTAACTCGCACTTTTAAACTATCTCCATTGGTTTCGAGTCCGGTATCCTCCCACTTCACCACTTGGTTATGGTGAAAACCATAATTAATTTCGCCAGTTTCAGGATCAATAACTTCTCCATCTCCTGGAATAAACGCATCGTGGTCGCTTGAAAAATGAGCGCTTACTGCAATAGGTTTAGGACCAAAATAGTCAGCAGATATACACCTTGGAAAAGGCATATCGTTTTTACTACAACCTGTGATCAGCACATAAGCTGCAAGAAGTAATACCCTAAACCAACATTTGCCTAAACGTGATTGCATATCTAAACTTTTTCCAAATACAGAATAAATTTCTAAAACTTTACTTAAAATATCTTTTTAATTAGTTACTCCATAATATCATTTATATCTTACTCCTCTCCATTTTCTTCCTTGTTTTTAGCTTTAGCACTAGGATCACTTCTTATTGTTTCATCAGAATTTTTTTGCTGATCTGATTGTTTTAATGTTTTAGGTCTATCACTCGTTGTTTTATCAGAACTTCCTTTAGAATCTTCTTTTTTGTCTGGTTGCTTTGGCGTGTTAGGTAATTTAGCCTCAATTTTTCCCCGATCTTTACTCATTTTCTGCTTGATACTCTGTATCATACTTTGGGTCTTATCATCAAGGCCAACGGTTGACAGCATAGCTTGCGATGCGCTCTTAGCAACTGTACCAACACCGCCAGTAACTCCATAACCAGAGCTAAATAGTGTTTGTACCATAGTTTCCGATATAGAAACAAAAGCTCCCATTGCACCGGCAATAATGAGGTATATAAACGCCTGGATTAGGTCTATAGGTAATGCTGCAAAGTCTCCACCAGCCCTTTCTCCGGTACTGAGTGCAACATCAACGCTAGTGCCAGGACTGTATCCAAGAGGCAGTATTGATTTCATCAAGCACAGATCATACGATAAGAAATTTACGCTAATTAAACATTGATAGCATGCAGAAAAATTTGTGAGGTTATATAAAACTGAATACATCAACTGATTTAAAAGAGATAAAAATGAAAATAAAATGACTGGTTCTAATGAAACATGAGCCAACGTTTTTATCCAATTATCAAACAAGGGTTTAGTCTTTTGAAATAGAATAAATACGATAAATAAAGGTGTTAATGACAGTAAAAACGCCACTAGAACAGTAGATATTACATATTTAAACGTAGCGCTAATAATGCATTTTAAGAACATAAAAGTAGCATAGAGTATTGCCAAAAATGCAATAAAGCCAAAAGGACCAGAGAGCATCAACGATAAAAACTTTAGCCAAGTTTCTGTTGTAAATAATACTCCTGCTGTCAAGTCTAAGAATGCAAATTTTCTCCCCCCTTCCCCTATATAGCCAGAAAAGCTATCAACTAAATAAGTGCTACCATCTACAAAAAGTCTGGATAAAGTTGTACCAAAGAGTTCCCAGCTTCTATCGCTAAAGGCAAAAGCTATAAATGCTATCTTGAACATCCTTACAATGAAATCAAATTTACTTAGCTGTATTGTTCCAAGCATATAGCCAATGACAGTAAATATAACGTATAGAGTAAGTAAAGCTCTTACCCCCTGAAGAAGACCTCTTGCATATCCTTTGTATGAATCTTTAACGCTGTCCCCAATTACTTCTTCTTTTATAAGTTTAAATACCCCGTTTACATTCGATGAAATAAAATCATTAATTTTTCTTTTGACAAATAAAGTTACTGTGTACTTATTATTTTCATAATATTTGCCATATTTGTCTGTAATATCACCTTTCTCTACATTGCTTACATCAATACCGAAATATATCTTCTTAGATTCTTCGTTCTGAAAGTGTTTTCCGCTTATTACATCTAATATGGTGTACTCATCTTTTCCGTTTATTCTTTCTCTCACTCCTACCACTTTGAAATCATTAGTTCCCACACCATGCAAATCTTTAGGTGGCTCATCACCCAAATACACATACAGTTTTTCGCCATTGATATATTCACACGATCTAGTCACTTTAACATGGTACCCGCCTCTATTAGCTTCATAGTGACCATAATCTGCTATAGCAAGCATCACACTACTACCAGGTGTTACACTCTCTATTGGATAGTCATGATTTAACCTCAGAGAAAAATTTCCAAATTCATCTTTAATTTGTGAACACACATTATCCTCTTTTGCACCCTTTTCCTCTGGAAGACATTGAATACCTTTAGCAGTACCTTGATTATCAAGATCACCAATTTTTGCAACAAGAGCCTCAGCCCAAGAGTCATCATCTTTAGTGTTTAATGTAAGATCAATGTTACTCCCTGTGTTTTCTTCAATCTTCTTAAGTTTGTCTTTAACCTCTTTGAGGTGAGAGTACATGTCACATTTATTTTCTCTTTTGTTTTCTTTATTTTTTTTATCATACTTATCGTATCTTATAGAAGAGACACAGTTCCGTTCTCCTGCTTGACCTGAACCATAGTTCCATATACCCTTCTCAGTATAGCATATATTTTGATGGTAACAGTTGAGCTCATAGGAGGAGTACTTTTTTCTCTCATCAAGACTACAGTTTTTTCCATCACATAACTCGTTCAATCCTATTTTAGCGCGGCGTAAATCAAGTAGCGAACCATATATCCATGGTTTGTTGTCTTCAATATAACCTTTATTAAAATGTACCTTATTATCATATGGAGTGTACCCATTGCCAACTAGCACTTTTCTTTTTTCCATGTTTTCTTTGCTAAGCTGCGGAAATTCTACTTCGGTCCTTCCACCATTATCTCCACAAAAGAACTTTCCTCCATTGAGCATGTTTTTTACCTTAGCTTTTTTATCTCCTTCCTGAGTGCTATAACAATTGTCATCAAAGCTGATACCTTTCCCTCCTGGATTGTCATAATCAATTGTTATTTTTCTGGGAACTAAGCTAAAGCTTAACTTATCACCAGGATTTACTTTAATTCCAGTGTCTACATAACGTCTATTGCTGCCAAATCCTTTACCACCGCACAATTCGTTTTTATTTACGCCTTTTTCATCAACGCCATAATTATTAGGCACATCGTTAATATTTGCAGCTTTACTATAATTTGGTTCTGAGCCATCAGCACAAAAGCTAGCTGGCACAAGTACTTTCCTTGGATTTTTGTCTTCTTTAAAAGGGCAAAAATTTACTGATCCATCGAGGGTGAATTTGATTTCATCACCCTGACTAATTACCTGACCAGAATCAACCCAATGAATTTTAACTTCTTCACCAGCTTTATGAACTGGAACATCCACGTTAACACTAGTGTTTCTGCTCTGCAACCCAGGTTCGACACAATCCATATTACAACCAGTGATTGCAAGACACAGTATCAACAATAGTGATCTTTTACTTATCATTGCTGTCTTCCTTGTGGTATCTGAGGCGTTGACCTTTGAGTCCCTTGTGGTATTTGAGGTCTTGACGTACCTGACTGTTGAGAGGCATCTCCTCTTTCTCTTCTTTGAACGCTTTGTTCATCTAACCCTACTGTTCCCATTAAGCTTTGTTGATACTGTCTTCCAGGTTCGCTTGCTACATAAGCACCAAACAACGAGTCAGATATTTCCGAAGAAGCTTCAACTAAAGCTTTCATAGCGTGTCCCAAAATAACAAAAGCCATCATAGCGGTAATATTAGGTGTATATTTGGAAGCATAACCATAAAAAATACAAGGGTTAAAAATCTTTAGGTTAATATTAAGTATACATGTAGAGCAGACCTCAAAATCAAATACTGAATACACAATATAATCCATAACCTGACTTATCAGTGATATAAAAATTAAAAGGACCACTGGATGAATTGCAAATCTTGCTAAATTTTTAACCCAGTTTTGAAACATCTGCCTAGTATACGCAAATATAAGACAAATAATAAAAATAGGTGCTAAAGAAAGTAATAACGCAACTATTGCTATAGATGTAATAAAAGAAAATAAGGCATTAAAAATAGATAAGCTCACTGTGATTAAACCCCAAATCACCAAGCAAAAAGATACAATGCCCAAAGGGCCAGAAAATATAAGAGATACTATTAACAATACTGAATGCGATGACAAGAACCTATTGAGCGGCAAATCAAGAAACTCAAAAACATTTGAAGTAGTGCCTCTAAAATTTGCTATTTCTATTAGTTGTTTTGGAGTGTTAATAAATATAGAGAATGCGTTGTTATAAAAAAAGTCCCAGCTATTATCCTGCAATAGCTGGGCGATGATTCCTATCTTTACGCATATAATTAAAAACTCATATATAGAAATATGAGTTAATCCAAAAAAGTAATAAAGAGTATATAAGATTATATATAGTACTAATAGTGATATTATAGTAGATCTAATGGTATTTGTCCTGCTTGATTTTATAAAACTTTCGTAAAGAGACTTTACAGGACTAGTATCAGAGTGAATTGCGTTAGGGTCTTTATAATTAGAGCCGAAAAATGCAGTTTTCACTTTTTCATCAAAGAAATTATATATTGCACTAAAAGTTTTTGTAGGTGGCTCTTTAGTTGTTAGGTTAATACTAAACTGACCTTCATTTTTGTAATCGCAGCCATGGTCTCTTATTCCATAATATATGGTGCCTTTTTTTTCTTTTAACTTTTCCTTTAAGCCTTCCATGTACTCAGTATCATGAACTTTGCTGATATCTACAGATATATCCGCTTGGTTTTCACCAGGCTTATGCTCAGGAAGTTTGTCAGAGACGCTTATATACAAGCTATTTTTCAGACTATGGTTCTTCGTCACTCTTATGTTGAAACCACCTTTGCCTCCAGTACCAAGGGTGAAAGTTAAATTCTCACCTTGGTGATGATTGCCCTTCACTTTATGATCATAGTTAGTGCATAAACCACCTCCTGGAATGTGTTCAAAATCCTCATCATCCATGTGAGCACGTAATAGTGTAATGTCAGTTTTTACCTGTTTTCCCTTTAATACGTTACTAATAATTTCAGCAATAACAGATTCACCACTAGAATTTAAAGCATTGAATAGCTCAATTTCTATATTATTATATTCAATATACGTGCAACCTTTGTTTCCGCTGCCGGAAGGAAATTTACATATACGTCCGCAGAGTAAATTCAAAATGCGCGTATCTGTTTTGTTTTTCTGATCACTTGAAAGCCCGCTACAGTCTATATTTCCTCCTTCTTGTTTTATAGATTTGACAATCTTTTCAATCTCTTCTTTACTATTCCCTTCAACTAATTTTGATGGGTCTGAACTCCAATACTCTTTTCCATTCAACCATTGCGCATCGCCTATTATATATTTATTAGGACATATTCCATCCTGACATCCTTCTCGATTTAAAACATGTGCAAAATGTTCCGTTTCTTGCTCGCCACACTTTTCGTCGATTTTCAAATACCTGATTTTTGTCTCACTCTCTTTATCTTTACACACTCTACTTCCAATCACACTAAAGCTTATCGTATCGCCTTTTTTAAGTACAAATGGTAATGCAACGTCATTTCTCCCAGGCCCAATTGCAAAATCTGCATACTGCTTAGGACAAAAATTAACCTTACTAGGCACTATATCAATCTCTGTTACTCTTATTCTATCTGAGATATTAACACCAGAATCAACCCATTTCTGCTCTGTTGACACTATATCTAGTTTTTCACGCAAACCTGATAAATTTTCTGGCTTAATACAGTGATGTTCCCCGCAGCCTGACAGAAAAAAAAACGGTATTATCAGCAAAAATTTTAGCATAAATCCAACTCATTCAGTGCTTTTGTTAACACTCTCGGAGCTACTAGAACCAGAACCTCGAGATTTACTCTTGTCTCCACCACTCAACTTCTTAGCAGCAGCACCAGCAACTCCAGCAACACCCCCAGCAGCAGCTTTGGCAGCAGATAAAGCTTTGCCCACCATTTGTCCAGGTGTCTGACCTGAGCCAAGTGCTGCTCTATGGTTACCAGCAAGTTCAGCAGCCATGCCAGGAAGAATGTTTAAAAAGTGGTAAAAGAGGAATAATACTAAACACAATTTTAATAATTCTCCGATGAGAGAGCTGCCAAACTCCATGTATGTAAAGTCGAATAGACCAAGTATGCTGCTCTTTTTAAAGCTATAATTTTGCATCATACATGCAAGAGTAGTTTCATTTTTATCACATTCCCCATCTTTCAATTTAAACCACTGTTTTTTCTTACTAGCTGAGGGTTTTGCTTGCTTATCTTCATATGACTTGTCCGGTTCAAAATTTAAATTGTTATAATAGATTTTATCACATGCTATGAACATAAAAGACAAAAACGCAAAAAGGATAACCGGGTATAAGCTATAGGTGATCAATTCTCTTACCCAGCCGTCAAAATATCCTTTGGTGTGTTGGAATAAAACCATAGGAATGAACAAAGGTGATAAAATGATGATTACACTTAAAGCAACTAGAGATAAAATAAATACATAGCACAGCCACAAAATAACCATCATCATCAGAACGGCCATAAATATACAGACAAGAGCTACTAAAATTTGTCCACCAGCAAAAATAATACCGATTACCGAACCTGCAACTAATAAGACAGGAGCAGCACCAAGCAAGACTGCTAACGTTGCAACACCTCCAGTACCAATTTTGCCACCAATTCCATCTAAAGGGGCACCTAAATAAAATAAAATCCTACAATCAAGCCTATCCCAAGGAGCAAGGTAGCTATAATTTCTTGTACTATATTTATAATCATTAGCTTCATAATTACATATTCCTTTGCTTTCAGATGAAGCTTTCAGCACTATTTCTGACAAACCACTTGAGAGACGAGTTAATTCTCCATAGTAATGAGACATGGTACTGCCTGTTGTAAAGTAAATCACTAAAGCGAATTTAATAATCAACATGTACATTTCTTGCGGACTACGTACTCCACCAGACATGGCTTTTATAGAGAACAGTATTAAAGCTAAAACCAAAACAGCAGTTACAGTGTTCTTCAGCCTTTTCTGTGCTACAGATAAGAAACTGCCCTTGTTATGTCCATTTTCATCCCTAAGTGGGCTGCCACTTGAATCAATACCTGCAACTAAATTATCTAACGATTCCTTAATACACTGCACTATCATAGATGTAATTGGAATAGGAGCTAATGATTTACTCCCTGCCTGGTTATAACAAGCTTCAGAGACATACGAGCTAAAACAGCCAGCATTATCATAACCTACAAAAATTTTTCCTTTTTCTTCCATTTCCCTTATCAGAGTTTTGTAATCTTTCTTGGGATCAATTTCTATTGGCTTATCAGTATTACCACTGGCCTTATCCTTGAAAATCATCACAGATTTTTCACACATAGGAGCAATCGGGTCAGGTGGCAATTCCGTGCACCCCATATCAACCCCTTGCGGCCAAGGAGTCATTTCGATACCAAGCATTCTCACACTTGCTAACTCCACACACAATCTGCCCATTTTTCTCACTGCTTTGAATGTAGCTCCATGTATGGGTTCGCTCTGTCCTGCTTTGAGAACTCTACATTCCAGTTCACCATCAACCTTCGAGGACCATGACCCATCTACGTATCCAGTGTCTTTCTCCCTGACATCAAAGTCTATGTATCCAGGTTTTCCTCTGGAATTAAAGTCTACCTTATTAAAAAGATTACCAAAAGTTAAAGGGTTTCGATGACATACTTCTACATATTCACTGTATTGCACACCATTTTTTGGCCAGTAATAACTCTCTGTACTCTCCTGAACGTTAGAATTTAAGGCTTCTTTTTCTGCTCTTTTCCCGTCATAATCTTTTTTGTTCACGTCTTCCCGAGCTTTATTTTGCAAACAAGAAAAATATTCCTCTTCTGTTTGGTAATTTTCATTGGTGCAGCCACTATAACCTGTGTCTTCTAATTTAAAATTTTTGTATTTTCCATCATGATCACGTGCAACTGGGTGTTTAACAAAACTATGTTCACAAACAACAAGCCCTCCTATCGCTTTCCAGACTCCAACAATTGCAGCTATCACTCCAACAATAACAAGAGCGGTAAACAAACCAGCAGAAGAAACGATCAAAACAATGCCAGTAAATATTGCGCCAACAGCAATCGCTATTCCAGCAAGTGCTGCAGCTGTTTTAAACGCTCCACAATCAGGATTAGAGGCACGACTAAAACTGCCAGTGGAATTAAATCTGCTAACAAATTCTGTCTTGTCAGTACCACTTACTCCATCTGCAAGCACTGGATATGAGAGTAAAAAGTCTATATTTAGTAAAAATATCGCAATTAATAGCAATGACAGCTTAGTCTTAAACATTTTTTACCTTCTGATAAAATATAGGCAACCATACTTTTGGGTTGTCCCCAACTTCATTTAATATATCGTGTAACAATAGAACACTTTCTGCACGTCCGGATAATACGTTGATTATATCATCCAGGCCTTTTAAGTCTATTCTAGCTACTACAGCATTGACTCCTTGTTTCACCAAAAAGAATCTAGTACTCGGATCTGTGTGCTTAATTAATATATATTCACGTTCAGTTAACATAAAAACATCCCGATAGACACTAGTAGCTTTCAGATTTGGTAAAAAAATCTGTGTCGCTGTTTGTTGTACAAGCGTATCGCTAATAGTACTTTTACTTGCATCCTCAACACTCTGAGTAGCAAAAATCACAAAAGCATTTAGTTTTCTCAGTACCTTCAACCAGTCTTTTATCTTGGGTGCAAAAACTGGATTATCTATTAACGCCCATGCCTCATCAAGAACGATAATAGATGGAGTGCCATCAAGAGATATACTAATCCTATGAAATAAATAAATCAAGACCGGTCCAAGAGCAACAGGATCTTTGAGCAAGCTAGCCATCTCAAAACCAAATACTCTTGCTCGTGAAAAATCTAGCAAATCTTCTTTATTGTCAAATATTGCAGCATGAGAACCATTATCATGCCACATAGATATTGCCCCAGCTAGAGTATCAGGACCTGCAAGCCCTAAAAACGGTACGAGGTTTCTCAAGAATCTGTCTTCTTTTCTTAATTTAAAATTTCCTTCAATTGCATCACTAATTCGTGCAATATCTTCTGAAGTAAATCTATCATTATATACCGAAATTAAAGACTTTATCCACTCCATTAAAAATGTTCTATTATCAGAGGTATCATCAAGTTGTAAAGGATTAAAATTTGTTTTAGTTCTTGGTTCTATTACAGTATAGATACCACTAAGTGCTCTTAAGAAAATCTCTGCACCGCGATCTTTATCAAAAAAGAATATCCTTGGAGAAAACTTCATCGCTTGGGCACACAGGAAATTCATTAAAACAGTTTTACCAGCACCAGTTGGGCCAATTATCATAGTGTGTCCAACATCCCTTATATGAAAGTTGAAAAAAAATGGAGTACCAGATGTCGTGTCAAAAACTGTAACGGCATCTCCCCAGTGGTTATTGAATTTATTACCAGTAGGATAATTATGTTGAGATGCAAATCCAGCCAAATTAAGACTACTTATTGTAGCTTTTCTCACTATATAATCGAAATTACCAGGAATTTGCGCCCAAAATGCTGGTTCAAGGTTAACTCTCTCACGTATAGGGTAAACACCGCAATTAGAAAGCTCTGATTCTACCAACGACAGAGCGTTATCCAATGATTTAGGACTTTTTTCTATACATAAAATAGTCAGGTGATGTTGACCAAACGCAATCTTACCACTCATTGCGTCATCAAGCGCTTGAGAAATTTCTGCTATTTGAGAAATAGCTTTATCTGCAGACTGTATCATTCGATTTTGCTGTATCTGCATTTTTCCAATCGCCATTTGCCTGTTTATAAATTGAAAAGATTGCGTAATTATAAACTCGTAAGGAAGTTGTAAAAACGAATCAAGCATTCCTGCAGAAGTATGATTTCCATATTCTTTGATACTAATTATTCCAGCATATTTACTCTCATTATGAGTCACAACCTGTATCATCTTACGGCCAAAGAATAACCTATGTACTGGTAAGTATCTTGATATTTCAGTTCTTAGCGGAAAAAGCGTATTTGTAACGAAGCCACAATTTACGATTCTAGATAGAAACTCCATTATTTCGCAGAACAAACCATCTGGAGTTTCTTTTACTCCAAGAATTTTAGGCGAATAATTTCTAAGGCTTGTCACTACACGATTTGTCGTTTCCTCTAAATCTTCATACGTGGCACGTATATCACTTTCCCAAGCATGTTTTGAAGTTACATGTCCGAATTTTTTTAGTAGATGTGACAAAAATTCTACTCCTTTTGTGTCCGCTCTACGTATAATCGTAATGTATAGGTCATTAATAAATGATTGCCTTGTTGCGTGTTTTTCTCTCCATTTTAGATTTACGTGATTAGCGAAAAAATTCGGCAAACCTTGACTTGCAAATTCATCAGAAAAAATATTTTTCTTACGTCTGATAGTATGAAAATACAAACTAAATGCCGGAGATGAAATGCTTCTTAGCATCTGATTCCTGATGTTGTTCTGTATGACTAAATCCTCGTCATCGGCAGTTTCAAATGCAAAACCACTTAATTTTATAACCTTAACCAACCAATTTTCTTTTGTCATCAAGGTTGTGCTATTCCAATAGCAAGAATAAGGAATAAATTCAGCAGCGTGAACTTCCCTGTTCAGAGTAGATTTATTCTTTGATTGAATAGCCCTAAACCTCAGCATCACACAACGTTAAGCAATATCATAAGAATTGGCTCCATGGTAAAAACGATTTAAACATTTCGAGCACTTTCCCAATTTTACCATAAATAATTCAATAAACAACGGTTCTTTTGCAGAAGCTATATAACCAAGTCCATGTATACCTGGTAACATTAAGAGAATCACTCTTAAATCATTTGAATTAATGAAAATTAGCATGCAAATCAGGACGTTTAATATTGCAAACATATAACTCACACCAAAGAGCATTGCAGGTCTTGTAAGACCTTTAAATAATTGATCTGTTTGTATACTACCTGTGGACATATCTTTAACCTTCTAATAATAGCTCTAACACTAATACTATATCATTATATTAAAAATCCATTGAAACTAGTAGCACTTTAAGTTAAGATACATTATTTAATCCCGATAATGACAAGTTGGCCATTTCAAGAAGCAGAAGAAATATTGCAAGAGTTTCCTAATAAAAAAGAAATAATATTTGAAACTGGTTATGGACCCTCTGGTTTACCCCACATAGGAACCTTTGGAGAGGTTTTCCGCACTACAGTTATTGTAAATGCATTAAAAAAAATAGCTCCTGGTATAAAAACCAAAATCATTGCAGTTTCAGATGATATGGATGGTTTGCGAAAAATACCAGATAATGTGCCAAATCAAGAGATGCTAAGAGAGCACTTAAATAAACCATTGACTATGATACCTGATCCATTTGGCACTCATCAGAGTTATGGTCATCATATGAATTCATTGTTGTGTAAATTTCTTGATATGTTTGAATTTGAATACGAGTTCAGGAGTGCAACAGAGTGTTATAAATCTGGCGTTTACGATGAAAAACTTTTACTCTTACTGAAAAATTATGATAAAGTGATGGACGTAATGCTTCCATCATTTCGGGAAGAAAGACAGCAGACTTATGGTCCATTCTTGCCAATATGCCCAAAAACTTCTCAAGTTTTACAAGTTCCAGTAATTGAAACAAATACAGAGAAAGGAACAATCACATATGAAGACCCAAACGGGGAAAAAATAGAAGTTCCAGTGACAAAAGGAAAATGTAAACTGCAATGGAAACCTGATTGGGGAATGAGGTGGGCCGCATTTGGAGTAAATTACGAAGCTCACGGAAAAGATTTAACTCCATCTGCTGTGCTTTCAAGTCAAATATGTGAAATACTTGGAGAAAAGCCACCACTTCTGTTTTGCTACGAGCTTTTCCTTGATAAAGAAGGAAAGAAAATATCAAAATCAAAAGGAAATGGCATTTCAATTGAAGAGTGGCTAACTTACGCACCAACAGAGAGCTTAGCATTGTACATTTTTCAGAGTCCTAAAAAAGCTAAACGTTTATATTTTGATGTGATACCAAAATCAACTGATGAATATTTAGAATTTGTAAAGCGTTATCATGAGAACAAAGAAAAGGATATAAATAATCCTGCTTGGCACATTCACCAGGGCAATGTTCCCAGTATAGAAACTTCAGGCATAAATTTCTCACTACTTTTAAACCTAGCAGCAGCTTGTAATGCTGAAAACAAAGAGATCCTATGGGGTTTTATATCCTCTTATGCACCAAACGTTACACCAGAAAATAATAAAATGCTTGATAGACTTTCAGACTTTGCAGTAAAGTATTATCACGATTTTATCAAGCCAACAAAATCATATAAAACTCCAAATGAAAAAGAGAAAGAAGCGTTACTAGATTTGAAGGACACTTTACATTCTCTATCTATAACTGCTACTGCTGAAGAAATTCAATCTCAGGTATTTTCTATTGGAAAAAAATATGATTACACTAACTTACGTGACTGGTTTCAGCTATTATATGAAACGTTACTTGGCCAAAAAACCGGTCCAAGAATGGGATCTTTCATAAAGCTTTATGGAATGGATAATACGATTTCTCTCATAGAAAGCGCTATTAAATGTACACTTTAGAGTTTACCTTCTTTCATTTGAGCTCTCTAGTTTTAAATTAAGTACTTGACAAACTCTGCCAGCCCCCTTATCATAACAGTGAAGCTATTGTATTTGCTTTCGCCAATCTGCAGATTAAAAGGTAAGGATTACTTAATGTATCGGCGTCTTATGTTCAATTTTTTGCGGTATATAGATACTGTATGTCTTTACAAAACTTCATCTGCATCTAGATTTTTATCTAAATAGGCTGAACGCGCTTATAAAGCGTTACAAGACATCAAAAAATGCCAATACTCGACAGAGATAGTAAAAGACTAGCTAACTCGGGGATTCTTTGTCTTTTTTTCTGCTTGGTAAATTTCTTAAACATTTGCAGCATAGGTTAGTTGCAATTATAGCTCTTTCCATAAAAGTCCGGATGTGGTAGGATAAGGATAGATGATGATAAGGAGGTTGAATGCCAGCAGCATATAGTTATGATT
>NZ_JAPQLE010000039.1:0-4954 GCF_028982185.1 Wolbachia endosymbiont of Drosophila baimaii
GTTTGAGCAATTTTTGACACCAATCTTGGAACCTGGACAAACTGTCATTCTTGACAATGCTACTTTTCATAAGTCTGATAAAGCTTGGTAAAGGAGTTGGTGCAGAAATTTTGTATCTGCCTCCATATTCTCCAGATTTCAACAAAATTGAGCATTATTGGTTTGCTATAAAAAACAGAGCCAGGAAAAACATTCCTCTATTCGAATCCTTTCGTCGTGCTGTTGATTCTGCCTTCCTATGACCTGTTCGGACTATTATGAGAAATGCTATACTTACAAACGATGAAATTGATAAACTATTAAGTAACCAAGAAATATTTTATACTACAGGAAATACATTAACTTCTATTTTCCCTATATTCCATGAAAATAGCGCTAAACCGTCGTTTTTTTTGAAGATTCTTCGAAGCTACAATAATTCTTATGTTATAGCATATGGCCTATTTTTAGGCTTATTATTAATAATTTTAATATTAATAATGTTCTATTTGCACTTTTCTAATACCAAAATGCTGGCCAAGCAACATAAAACTAACATTGAATTACAGCAGATAAAAGAGGCATTAGAGCAAGAAAATGCAAACAAGCTAAAGTTTTTTGCAAGCGTTACACATGAGTTACGCACACCTCTTAATGCTATTATTGGATTTGCAGAGTTGATCAAAAATAAAACTTTAGGTTCAATGGATAACTCTCAATACAAGGAGTATGCAGACGATATATATAATGCAGGGACGCATTTACTTGCTTTAATTAACGATGTGCTCGATTTTTCTAAAGCTGAATCAAGTAGTTTAACAGTAGAAAAAGTGAAGTTTAACCTGAACAAAATAATGGATTCATGCATAAATATGCTATTACCTAAATTAAGAGAAACTGAGATTAATTTAAAAAAAGAGATACCTAATAAGCAATTATTAGTTATTGCAGATCCTAAGAGAATGAAACAAGTTATAATAAATTTATTATCAAACTCAATCAAATTTACCCCAAAGGGTGGTTTAATAAGAATGGTGGTAAAAGAAAATATAGAAAAAAACTTATTAACTATTGAGTTTCATGACAATGGAATAGGGATAATGCAGCAGGACATATATAAAGTTATGTCTGTTTTTGGCCAAGCAGATTCGGGGTATAGAAACGAAGGTACGGGCATCGGATTGCCGCTAAGCAAGAAATTAGTAGAGTTAATGGGTGGAACTTTTGACATTAAAAGTGAAGCAAAACTTGGTACTACGATAACATTGAACTTCTTTTATGAAGAACAAACATGTGAAGATTCGATTGATTTTTAATAGGATCTATTGATATGGTCTTGAAAACCACACTTTATCAAAAGCGGCAAGCCGAGAAGGCAGTTATCAATAAGCCCCCTGTCAAGAATCTTATCTGTGTTAGCTATATATAAAATTTGATACTCTGACTACAATATACTACTATAGATAGAAGTGTTATTAATGGAGCAAGGTATGGAATTAGCAGTAGGAAATAATGCACCCGATTTTAGCTTGCCAGCAGATTCTGGTGAAAATTTATCACTGAGTGAATTTTTTGATAAAAAAAATGTAGTTCTTTATTTTTATCCTAAAGACGATACTCCGGGTTGTACAATGGAGGCAAAAGGCTTTAGAGATAAAATAGATGATTTTTCTTTCCTTGACACAGTGATAATTGGTGTATCAAAAGATAGTGTTAGATGTCACACTAACTTCAAAGCAAAATATTCTCTGCCGTTTTCTTTAGTTTCTGATGAGAATGCTGAAATGTTGGGAAAATATGGTGTTTGGGTAGAGAAAAGTATGTTTGGCAAAAAGTATATGGGAATAGAACGCACTACTTTTTTAATAGATAAAAAAGGTAAAATAGTGAAGATCTGGAAAAATGTAAAAGTTAGTGGACATGTTGATGAGGTTCTGGAAGAAGTAAAGAGAATATAAACTAAAGAATAGGTTAATGGCTACCCATTGCTACATAAAAAAGCTGAAATTACATAATTTTCGTAGCCACTCAAACTTTGAACTGGATTCAGATGATAGCTCAGTTGTAATAACTGGCAAAAACGGTATTGGTAAAACTAATATACTTGAAGCAATCTCGTTGCTTGCTAAAAGCAATGGAATGAAAAAAGCAAAAGCCAGTGAGATACAAAATAGATTCAGTAATGAAGATTGGGTAGTGCACTATGATTTTTTTAATGGAATGGATTTTAATTCAATTGGTATCGCAAAGAGTTTTGATAAGAAACTAATACAAATTGATGGAAAAACGCAATCGAGTTATTCATCTTTGTATAAGATATCCAATGTAATATGGCTGATTCCACAAATGGACTATGTTCTTCTTAATTCTCCAAGTGACAGATTAAAATTTTTAGACCGTATAGTCTCACTGTTTGAGGAAAATTACACTTGCTGCTACATGAAACACAGAAAAGCTAAACGTGAGCGAAGTAAACTGTTGAGAGAGAACACCTTGGACGAAAATTGGCTCTCTAGTCTTGAAAACATAATGGCCGTTAATGCAGTTAGTATTTTACGTATGCGATCGTCTGTTTTAAAGACACTACAAGACACAATTGATAACCATTCCAGTGAGTTTTTTCCGAAGGCAAGTTTGAAATTCAGCAGCCAGCTAACTTTGGACGATACTGCAGAATATTTTCAGAATCGTCTAAAGGAAAACAGAGAAAAAGATTCATTGACTGGTAGAGTAACCTTTGGTGTGCATAACGATAATTTTCGGGTTTTTTGTCAAAAAAGAAACGTACCAATAAATCTGTGCTCCACTGGAGAACAAAAGTTATTACTGCTTTCTATTATTTTATCCAGTGTAAAAGCAAGGTGTATTCATTACAATAAGGCACCACTTCTTCTACTTGATGATATAATGTCTCATCTGGATAAACATTACAGAAAGGCGTTAATGGAGGAAGTGTTAAGTATTCAATGTCAAACTTGGATAACTGATGTAAATCAAGATAATTTCAATAGCTATCTTTATTCTTTCAAGTTTTTTGAATTATCAAATGAATTAAATGCAAAACTTCCTTGACAAACCTCGCCAGCCCCCTTATCATGGCACTGAAGGTATTCAGTTATCTTCATCTGTGCAGATTAAACAGCAAGAAAACAACGTAGTTGGCGTCTTATTTTTAATTTTTTGCACTATGTGCACCTTATGTCTTCACAACATTTCTGGGTTTTTACCTATATAAGCTGAAACGCGCTTATAAGTCGTTTAAGACAGTATAGTACGCCGATTTTGCAGGATTAGAGAGTGACAACTAGCTAACACGGGGTTTCTTTTGCCTTTTTTTCTGCTTAGTAAATTTCTTAAACATTCAAACTAAGGTGAGTTGCATTCAAAAGCAGCTAAATTGCAGTGTTTAAGACTTAAAAAACGCCAATACTGAAAATAGACAATGACCAGGGCTTCTTTTGCCTTTTTTTTCGTTTGGTAAATTTCTTAAATATTTATGGCTAAACGACAACCGTCATCCCGCTACTTGTTAGCGGGATCTCTTGTTAGCGGCTGAGATACCGCGAATGAATCGCGGTATGACGGTATGCGGCGGCATGACGATAAGCCTTGTCATTCCAGCGCGTGACGCTGGAATCCAGACTTTAACTGATATGATTACAGAAAGAGAATTTATTAGGTATTCATAGACACTGAAAGTGGTCAGCTTGACCACTTTCAAGTAAAGAAAACTACGTTTGTGCCTCCAATAATTTCTATTATTTATCCGCTACTGCACCGTCTTTACAAATCACACCTCCTGGTGTTATTTTTGAAACGACTACAGGAGCGCCAAAAAACACAGCAGTGAATGCACCGAGTGCAAAAAGCGCTGGCCACGGCATTCTACCGAATATTGCAAGCAACGCTGCACCAATTATCACTATTGTGATCATTGGTCCACCTATGCCATGAGTATAGCCTATTATCTTGCATATCACTGATGATGTTGTATCATCTGTATCAACAAAAGCATCTGCAGCATTTGTAGCATTTGCATCAAACGCAAAGGAGAAAATTAAAACCGCAAGTAGAAGAAAATTTTTCATTATACCCTCCAATCATTTCTGTCCTAAGTTAGATTATTCTGCAATTTGATTAAATTTGACTAAATGGTAAGGGTTCTAGTAAATTTGTCATCCTATCAGTTTATAAAAATTCCCGGATCTCAGTGTTATTCACTTGGACAACATTTATACAATTGTGGAATAATGGTGCTCCTTTAAGAAGCACCGTTTAGCTAATGCTTTTCTAAATCTGCAGCGCCTATTTTTTACACGCTCCTGTACTTGTATCCCAGTTGGTACCATCAGGGCAAGCAGTTGCACCATTTTTACAAATTACACCGCCTGGTACTATTTTTGAAACAACTACAGGTGCACCAAAAAACACAGCAGTAAATGCACCGAGTGCAAAAAGCGCTGGCCACGGCATTCTGCCAAATATTGCAAGCAATGCTGCACCAATTATTACTATTGTGATCATCGGTCCACCTATGCCGTGAGTATAGCCTACTATTTTGCATATTGTGTTTGACGTTGCGTCATCAGTAACACTGCTAGCAAAAACATTATCAAATGCAAAGGAGATAACCAAAGCCACAAGTAAAAGAAAATTTTTCATTATGCCTCCAATAATTTCTATTACTTATCCGCTACTGAACCGTCTTTACAAATCACACCTCCTGGTGTTATTTTTGAAACGACTACAGGAGCACCAAAAAACACAGCAGTGAACGCACCGAGTGCAAAAAGCGCTGGCCATGGCATTCTGCCGAATATCGCAAGCAAAGCTGCACCAATTATCACTATTGTGATCATCGGTCCACCTATGCCGTGAGTATAGCCTATTATAGCTCTTTCCATAAAAGTCCGGATGTGATAGGATAAGGATAGATGATGATAAGGAGGTTGAATGCCAGCAGCATATAGTTATG
>NZ_JAPQLE010000040.1:0-16079 GCF_028982185.1 Wolbachia endosymbiont of Drosophila baimaii
GTTTGAGCAATTTTTGACACCAATCTTGGAACCTGGACAAACTGTCATTCTTGACAATGCTACTTTTCATAAGTCTGATAAAGCTTGGTAAAGGAGTTGGTGCAGAAATTTTGTATCTGCCTCCATATTCTCCAGATTTCAACAAAATTGAGCATTATTGGTTTGCTATAAAAAACAGAGCCAGGAAAAACATTCCTCTATTCGAATCCTTTCGTCGTGCTGTTGATTCTGCCTTCCTATGACCTGTTCGGACTATTATGAGAAATGCTATAACTTCCTGATAACATGGATGATAATATTGACAGGTTAATACGAATGTTATTAAGATATGTTGTCAAACTCACCAATTAAAGTTTTTATATCTTGCGGTAAATCAGAGATAAATTCCATGTATTCCTTACTTTTGGGGTGATATAAGCCCAGTGTATAAGCATGTAGTGCTTGTCTATTGAAATTACGAATAAAACTAGAGTTTTTAGCATATTTTGTGCTTTTACTACTATTTTTCCCATAAACTTGATCACCAACTATAGAATGTCCTATGTGGCTCATGTGGACTCGAATTTGGTGCGTTCTACCTGTTTCTAAAGTGCATTTAACGAGGCTTGCTTGTCCTATAACTTTCTCTACTGAGTAATGAGTGATTGCTAATTTGCCCGTTGTTTTTGTAACACACATCATTTCTTTATTACCACGCTTTGGAGCAATGTTAGTTTCTATAGTTCCCTGCTGGGAAGATAATGTTCCCCAAACTACTGCTAAGTATTCCCGCTTTATTTTGCGATTCGATAACAATTCAGACAAAAAACTATGGGCTGCTTCATTTTTTGCAATTACCATTAGCCCACTAGTATCTTTATCGAGTCTATGAACAATTCCTGGTCTTACATTAAGGCAAGCGATAACTGCGTTCAAAAGCGTATCATTGTTTGTCCCAGCACCTGGGTGCACTGTTAATCCACTTTGTTTACTCAGAACTATAATGTCCTCATCTTCATAGACGATATCAAGTTTTATGTCATAATTAGGCTCAATTGATGTGGATATGTCAGGTTGAACGAGATGCACCACATACTCTTCATCTGGTTTTACTATGTAGTCATTATTAATTATCGGTGTGCCAAGTAATTTCACCTGCTCATTTTGTATCAATCTTTGCGCTTTGCTGCGTGATATGTTGCATTTTTCAGCTATATAGGTGTCTAACCTTAATTTCTCTTTATCATTATTAACACTTAAGGTTACTTCTAAGTGGTCTATAACAACTACCCCGCGCGAGCTACTGCAAATGCTGCTTGAATATTTTGATCTACAAAATCAACTTTTGTACTAGAAAGATCACCTTGTTTTTTAATATGGCAAATTGTTTGAGAGCCATCTTTCCAGTGAATTATCATTTTATTATCAAAATTTCGTAATGTTGCCTCAACCTTTTTTTCTTTATTATCTTTTTCTTCCAGCTTAATAGATTCTAATAAATAATATAAGAATTCACTTGGTTTGCCGTTGATTTTTTTTTTCCATTCATCTGTTTTTTCTTGTTCAGATTTTTTTTGCTCTAACTTTTCCTTCTTTTGCTGCAGCTTATTTTGTTCTGCTTCCAGCTCTAACTTTCTAACTGTGTCACGTAGTTCTTTGACTTTATTTTCTAATACTAATAATTTATTAGTATAATTTCCATTGTTAGCTTCTAAATCAGGCGTACTTGGTTGAGCTTGCTTCTTTTTTATTTCTTCTAATTCATTCCTTACTACGTTTAATTGCTCCTTCAATTCCGTTTTTTCCTCTTCTGTATCCTCTTTTAACTTTTTTAGCATGCTAAGGAACTCGTTATTATTAGACTGCGTAGTTGATTGAAGCCAGCCTACAAAGCGGCTTGGTTCAAATCGTTCAATCTTATCTTCAGCAATTTTAATAGCATTCTCCAACCTAGAAAAAGTACCTTCAATATCTAGTGAATGTGCTTTTTTTGTCAATTCTTTAGTGTTGTTTAAAACTTCTGAAATTTCTGCATGTAGCCAATCTAAATCTTTTTTGATGTCTTCTCTGATTTTTTTTAGGTGATCAAGCGTTTCTTTAATGTTAATATTTGCAGGCTTTAAAAGACTATTATCAAGTAAATCGCAAGCTTTTTTAAGGTTACTGTCAAATGAGTTGCAAAGCGGACTAAGTAGTTTTTTCATTAGAGATATTAGTTCATTTTCCCTTTTACCAAGCTTATTTTCTACTACTGATACAACCATGCCCTTTCCAGACCAGTATGGAAATAGAAGACCTAAAGAACTGTGTTTTCTAATAGTATGATTTTCATGATCCACGCTATTACTTATTAGATTGCTAAGTGTTGATATGATGCATAAAAGAATAGCGACTAATAAAGCTATTAATATTATTGGAGCATTAATGGATTGTGATATTGCTGAAACTACTATAATAGTACCAAATACATATGATCCAGTAAACAAGAGAATCCTATTTCTATTTTCTGCTTCTATATCTTCTAGTATTTCTCTCTGCGTCTTAGAAATTGGTAAAACTATTGAAAGCTTTTCCCCCTTTTTATCTAAATTTGTTACAATTTCAATTTTTTTAGCTTCTTGAGCAATCTGGCTGTACTGTTCATCAACTTGATAGTTTCCTATTTTTTTATCTATTTCATTCTCTTTTATTTTTTGTGTATTTATAAAGTTTATAACAGCAGTAAATAAGAGAACTATAAGAGGAATAAAGGCAAGAGGTGCTGGCGTGAACGCAAACCCAGCAATACTTACTGTAACAGGCTGAATAGAAAAGGCAGTAAATGCTATAAGAGTAGCAATGGTACTTGCTATCGATATAGTACCAGAATACTTTCTTATAGAGCTCAAAATTCTACTGGGCTGGTCAGAAAGTTTTCTAAATCCTAAAAAATCAAAATAGTCTTTGAAAGGATCTTGAGTGTCTGTAACCATAACATTTTTCTAGTTTAAACTTATTTAGGTATACATTAACCAAACCTTAAAATCAAGTTTCTTAATTTTTCAACATGTGCCAAGGCCTATTGGAGCGCACTGTATTAATCTTTACGTAACGATTTGTTAACCAAACAGAATGTGTGCCATACGTTTCTAGATCAGCATATTTAATAATTTTAGTGTTGCAAGCTGAATAGTCAAACTCACTTAATTGAATTGTTAAATCAACTTTATCACAATTTTCTGAAATATCTTCTTTTTTATAAGCTAGCAGCACTAATTTATTATTTCCTTTATTATATATGCAGCCATAATCGTTACACTTTAGCCTTTTATCTGAGTTATTGTATTTTTTATGATTCAAAATTTGGTTCTGCCCATTTTGTTTCGCCCATGTTTTGACAACAAAGTTCCTATTTTTTCTGGTGAGAGAATATAGTAAGTTATCACTTTCTTTTACAGCAACATTATCAGCATTTATCAAGATATCAGGAGTTCTATACATAGCACTAGAGAAAATACCCAGCACAATAAAGAAAATTCCGAAGAAGCGCCAATTTCTTTCCCACAAGCACAGCCACAATAACCCAAATGTTATTATAATAATTGATGAGGCAGGAAAAGTACGAATGGGAATAACCAAATACTGAAGACTAGCGATTGCATTTGTTATATACAAAATACTGTCAATTGGGCGCTCTATAAATGGCGCTATAATCCATTCAATACCGAAAGGAATCAACAAAACATAGATCATTCCAAGTGGAATAATAATTAATGTAACTATTGGTATAGCAACTAAATTTGTGATAATGCCACTAATTGAAAAATAATTAAAATTATATATCGTATACGGAACAGTTGCTAAACTTGTTATTACTGAGCTGATCATTATCGACACAAAATATTTCATTATTTTTATTTTGAATAATTTGTTGGCATTGATCTGATAACTGGCAACCAGTGCCAAAACAGCAGAAAATGACATCTGAAAGCCAGGCTTTAAAATTGCTTCTGGTTCTACTGAGAGTATCACTGAAGCAGCAAACGCAATTGCTATTAACCCTCGATATTTTCTCTCTATCATTATTGCAACGAGTACTAAAATCACCATGATGTAGGCACGCTGAGCAGAAATTTGCATACCGGTAATCAACAAATAAAACGTGGTTGGCAAGATAGTAAGAAATGCAGATATTTTCTTGGTGTTATACTTAAGAGTCAAAGTTTCAGATATTGCGAATAAATTACGAAACACTACAAAAAACAGACCAGCAACAAATGATAAATGCAAACCAGATATGGCAAACAAATGTGCTATACCTGAATCTCGTATCGCGTCCATAGTTTTTTGATCTATGCCATCTTTTTTACCGATCAGTAATGCAGAAATTATGTCTGCATGTGGTTTTTTAATATTTTGCTGCAGGTTTTCATAAATGTATTGACGGAAAGATTCTATATATTCTTGAAATTTCCTTGCTTCAGCCTTTTTGTGCAAAGCTATTTTGCTTGTTGCAAAACCTGTTGCACTTATTTTCTGATAATATGCTATTCTTGCAAAATCATATGCATGCTCCGAAGGCGCAATCTTTAGAGGGAAGAGTTTTGCTGATAATTTTACTTGATCGCCTATTTTAATGCCTTTTTCCACTTTGGTTCTAACTGATATTCTGATGTTATCTAGAGCTCTATCCGGTGTCATTCCAGCGCGTGACGCTGGAATCCATATCTTTTTTTTCTGGGTAAGGTCAAGTACTGGGATGACAAAAGGGGGCACTGGGATGACAGAAGAGGGCGCTGAGATGACAAAAGGAGGCACTGGGATAACAGGAGAGGATTTTGAGATAGTAGGGGATTTTTCAACAGAAAGCAGAAATTGTTTATATGAGCCCCTGTCGTTAATATCCTTCACTGTGGCAACGATATCTTTTACATATCTCTCTTTATCAAGAATTTGAGTATCAACTAAAGCTGTTCTTAATTTACTAGCTGTAAATCCTATGAGCACTGCAATTAAAGCGATACACAATATCGCGTACCTTTTATACAATATTGCAATCAAAATTAGTGTGGGTAAAAGCAAAAGAAAAATAGATATGCAGCTTGGTTCAAAACTTAGGGAAAAATAGGTTAAAATTCCTGCACACTGAAAAACAGGAAGCCACAGTATCAAGTTATATTTTTCATTATGACGTATATAACTAACTATTATGTCGAGAAAAGTTACAACCATGGGGTGATTTTGTTCTTTTATTTTCTATTATTGTATATATAATAACTAAATAAACAACGACGCGGGATGGAGCAGCTCGGTAGCTCGTCAGGCTCATAACCTGAAGGCCGTAGGTTCAAATCCTACTCCCGCAACCATTTTTCAACTGTACGGATATTGTGGTTTCAGGTAGAAACTACTTGACAAATTCCCCCAGTTCCCTTACCATGGTACTGAAGCTATTTATTTATCTTCTCTGTACAGATTAAATGACAAAAAAACTCAAGTATTTGGCATCTCATGTTTAATTTCTTGCACTATGTGCACCTTATGTCTTTATCAAATTTCTAGGTTTTTACCTATACAAGCTGAAATACGCTTATAAAGCATTTAAAACATCAAAAAACGCCAACTTAAAAAATAGATAGTGAATAACTAGCTACCCTAGGGTTTCTTTTGCCTTTTTTTCTGTTTAGTAAGTTTCTTAACGTTTATAATTTAGATTAGTTGCGGCTTAAAAGCAACTGAATCGAGGTTATTAAGCGTTTAGAATAAAAAAACGCCATATTTGAAAGTATAATGTAAGTAATTAGCCAACCACGAGGCTTCTTTTGCCTTTTTTTTCGTTTGGTAAATTTCTTAACGTTTGTAGCTAACATGAACAAACATTTAAGAGTAACTTCTGCTAGTGACGCTAATGTGGAAAGTGTTGATGATAGGCAACAAAAATGCTTATATAAAAAATTATTGCTAAAAACGGGAAAACCATGAACAAAGAGCATAACTAAACTACTAATGACTGCTGAGCGAACTTAAGATCCAATACAGACTGCTTAGCCTTTAACACTTGCTCTTTATCATGAACAATGCGTTGATAGATAATTTCTAACTCTCCCTTTGAGTGTTCTTTTTCTAAGAACCTAAAAGTAGATGCAGCAAGATATTCTCTATTTTCTTCAAATGCTAACCAGTAACGGTCTTCTTGCTCACATACAAAACCTGTTGTGTTAGAACCAGCAAAAATATCTAAAACAACATCTCCTGGTTGTGTTAGAAACCGAATAAAAAATTGAGGTAATTTAGCAGGGAATCGAGCTGGATGCTCTTTTACACCTAGTTCCTTACATGCAGCAAGATACTGGCTGTTAGATTCTGAATTGGGAATCTGCAAAAGATTTGATGGAATAGCTCCTCCATTATCTTTACCAAAGCTACTACCAATATTATGGCCTGATGGTCGTTCTTTTGGAGTATAATAAGCCTTTGGGTTCTCGATAAGTTTTTTCATGCGACCACTGTATTCCACTAGCACCTTTGTGACATCTGCTTTAGGCCACTCAGTTTTGCTGAACCACCATACTGTATTAACAGAATCTTTTGCTCTGATTTTTCTCTTATTTACCCATTCAATTGGACTTGGCAATTTAGAAGGGTTATACCAATAGAAATCTTCTGCAAGGAAGAAGCCTATATCATCACAGAAATGCATAAGCACTCTAAAATTATATAAACTTCTGGATGGCACGCCTTTTTCATAAGCCCCACCTAGATCAAGTACAAAACTACCTGTATCTTTGAGTTTGCTATGTACTAATTTTGCAAATTGACTAAGCCATGCAACATATTCGGCTTGGGATTCATTTCCGTATTCTTTTTTTCTTTGCAAAGCAAACGGTGGACTGGTTATTACGAGATCTAAGCTATTATCTGGTAATTGCGGCAATAGGTTAAGAGAGTCTCCACAATATGCAGCTCCCCTATCTGTAGTATATGTGGGTTTATTATTAAATTTAAATTTTTCCAATATATGTGCCATATGAAAGATACTTATAGTCTGTAGACTTATAATTGTCAACTATTATCTTACAAAGATGACAAAAATAAAAAAACAATCTTTGCGGTTACTTCTTTCCCAGAATATACGAAAGATAAGAAATATAAAAGGGCTTTCCCAAGAAACTCTTGCTGATTTATGTGAATTACACAGAACATATATAGGCTCCGTTGAACGTGGTGAGAGAAATATCTCTATAGATAATGTTGAGCGCATAGCAGATGCCCTTGGTATTGAACCTACTGCACTTCTAAATCAGGATCAAGACAGAAAATGTCTGAAAGATATATTTCCTCATATACGGAAGTATCAGGAGTTTGCTGTTAAGCATGGTATAAATGATATCTTTCAGGATAACGGCGGGAAAATCCTACAAGTCTTATTACTAACTGGACTCACTATTCTTCCAGCACGCGAGGGAAATGATGCTATTGATGAGTATGGTAATGAATATGAGCTTAAATCAGTAAATGCTCTTCTTACAAAAAGCTTTTCTACTCATCATCATATGAATCCTACAATAATTGCAAAATACCGAAAGGTGGATTGGGTATTTGCTATTTATGAAGGAATAGAGCTAAAAGAAATATATAAATTAACGCCGCAAGACCTTGAACCATATTATATTACATGGGAAAAGAAATGGCATGATACTGGTGGTAAAGACATCAATAATCCCAAAATTCCTTTGAAATACGTCAGAGATAAAGGTAAGCTTCTTTATCATTGTGATGAAAGAGTATGTGACCGTCACTAACTTCCTCCATCCCAGGTTGATTTTAAATTGTCTGGAATGCTGAAAACCCTAACATTTAACTCTTTTTTTGATAAACTTGTTTATTTGCTGTTTATTAAAATTTTCACTTCAAAATTTAACCTCACCAAAAGTATAAGAAGCCTGTCCAATGAAAAATTCTTAACCTTCTATAGCTAACCCAAGAAAGGTTTCCCTACGTCATACCGCCGCGGATAGATTCCACTAACTAGTAGCGGAATGACGAATTTGTCGTTTTTCAAATTATCGGTAAACCTAAGTCACTTTAGCTATAAAATTATAAGTTATTTGCTCTTTTTTATCCTTAATCCGGAATTCGGATTAGTAAGGTGTCATCCAATTCTCAATGGTAAATTAAGAAGGGTCTGCAATAACGAATGTAGCTAGGGATATAATTGTTCCACTTTCCAATTGCTTTCTTCAATAAGAGTATATCTAAACCTAGTGTGTCTCCTATATTCACCTTCTTGCCAAAATTCAATTACTTTTGGGATTACACAAAATCCCACCCAAAAGTCAGGACGAGGAACTTGTGTGTTGTAAAATTCCTTCTCCTTCAATTTGATGGCTTGCTCAAAATCTTGCCAATTTTTCAGAACGCTCGATTGTTTTGAGCACCATGCGCTAATTTGACTATCGCGCGCTCGAGAAGAGAAGTATTCGTCAGTTCTTTCATCGTTTAGAAGTTTAACATCTCCTTCAATTCGTACTTGCCTAGCAAATTCTATCCAATGAAATACTAACGCAGCTTTGGGGTTCTCAGTCAATTCTTTCCCTTTTTTACTGTTTACGTTAGTGAAAAACACAAAACCTTCTTTACTATATTCCTTTAGTAATACTACTCTTGCAGATGGAATGCAGTCTTTGCTACAAGTTGCTAGCGTCATTGCAGTTGATGAAGAATTAAGTACTGCTTTATACCACTTTGAAAACAAATCAAACGGATCTTTTTCAGGTGAGAATGTCATATTCAAAAATAAAATCTTAATTCTGGCACGCATTGCAAAAATAAGTGCTACGGCCATTTTGTCGTATAAGTGTTATGATATTGTTGCAGATTCTGCAAGGTTTTTGAACTTTACCATATACGTAAAAGTTATTTTGAAAGTATCCAGCAGATCCAGATGGCTGTGCATAATCTTTCAGTGTTGAACCGCCTGCAGCAATTGCATCACTCAGAGTATTTTTTATTTCAGCAGCAAGTTTTTCGCACTCTCTATAGGTCAAGTCTTTTGCTGACCTGAGTGGTGATATGCGGGCTCTAAACAAACTTTCAGAAGCATATATATTCCCTACGCCAACTATTAATTTATTATCCATTAATGCTGATTTGATATTCACTTTTTTGTTTTTCAGCAACTCCTGTAAATAGCCTCCACTGAATTCATCCGTGAGGGGCTCTATTCCGAAATCATCAAAAAAATTTATTTCTTGTTCTTTGCTTAAAATAATAACTAATCCAAATCTTCTTGGATCATTAAAGATTATTGAAGTATTATCGGAAAATAAAAATACCACGTGATCGTGCTTATTCCGCACTTGATCGTGGTCAGCATATATAAGCTTTCCGCTCATGCCAAGATGTATGATTACAGCCATACTACCATCTGTATTCCAGATGGTATACTTACCTCTACGCTTGATGTTGCGTATGACTTTGCCCTTTAGCATATCATCAATATTTTTTGTTATTGGGGCACGTAAATTCCAATTATTCACTATAACATTACTGATTTGCTTGTTTTTAATTTTATCAAGCAAAAAATTAGAGATTACTTCCACTTCCGGTAATTCTGGCATGATACCTCCTTCAAAACTTAAGTTTCTGATGGTCATTTTGTCGTTCTCAAATACATTCGAGTATTCTGCGGTGCTTTCTCCTAAAAATTCCTCACCACAAACGAGTTTTGAAAGGGTTCTCTGTCTACTCTGTTGCTGCTTTTTTCTTTTCAAAATATTTTGCTTTAAAGCTTTCGCTAATCTTTTTTTCTCCTCTTCTTTTTCCTTATTCTTTTTTGTGTTATTCATTATCATAATATATAAACTTGCCGTTGTAGCTCAGGTGGTAGAGTACGTCATTGGTAATGACGAGGTCCCAAGTTCGAGTCTTGGTAACGGCACACTCTTATAATATCGCATAACTTGCAAGCAAGGCTTAGAAGAAAGTTACAGAGGTAAGTTGTCATGCTTTTTCCATATCCTTTCTACCTTCTTGTTTTTGAGTAGCTCTAATGCTTTGTGAAAGTGATGCCTTGTTTTACTTGGCACTATAATGTCATCAATGTATCCATGTGATGCAGCAAAAAATGGATTAGCAAATTTCTCTTTATATTCTTTGATTAATGTTTGCTGGTCTTTTTTATACCTAAATATAATTTCAACTGCACTTTCAGGGCCCATTACAGCTATTTCAGCAGTTGGCCAAGCATAATTTATGTCACCTTTTAGATGCTTTGAATTCATAACAATGTACGCACCACCATACGCTTTTCTGGTGATCAAACTAATTTTCGGCATGGTTGCTTCAGCGTAAGCGTAAAGCAGTTTCGCTCCGTGTTGTATTATATTATTGTATTCTTGATTTGTACCCGGCAGAAATCCTGGAACATCAATAAGTGTGATGATAGGAATGTTAAATGCGTCACAAAACCTTACAAACCTTGCAGCTTTTCTTGAAGAATCAATATCCAAACACCCTGCAAGGTGCATAGGTTGATTTGCAACAATACCAACAGTATTTCCTCCAATCCTACTAAAACCAATTATAATATTACGAGCAAAATCAGGTTTTAGTTCAAAGAATTTCTTCTCATCGCACACCTTTTCAATAAGTTCATACATATCATAAGGAGTATTAGGATTGCTAGGAATCAGAGTATTTAAAGATTCATCAATATCATTAACTGAATCACAGGTTGATTTATGTTTCGGTGATTCTTGATTATTTGCTGGTAAGAAAGTAAAGAATTCACGCATTTTTAGCAGCATTTCAACATCATTATTGAATGCAAAATCCGCTACTCCTGTTTTGCTTGTATGAATTTTTGCTCCACCAAGGTCTTCGAAACTTACATCTTCGTAGGTAACCTTTTTTACTACATCTGGTCCGGTTATAAACATATATGAACTGTTTTTCACCATGAAAGTAAAGTCAGTTAATGCTGGGGAATAAACTGCACCACCAGCACATGGCCCCATGATTAAAGAGATTTGTGGTATAACACCCGATGCATTTACGTTTCTTTGAAAAATTTCTCCATAACCAGCAAGAGAATTTACTCCCTCCTGAATTCTGGCTCCACCAGAGTCATTTAGCCCAATGACAGGAACTCTAGCATTAATTGCCATATCCATAATTTTGCATATTTTTTTTGCATGTGACGCACCAAGTGACCCACCAAAGACAGTAAAATCTTGAGAGTAAACAAAAACTTTTCTGCCATAAATAGTACCATGACCAATCACTACCCCATCACCTAAAAAATTAGCATTTTGCATGCCAAAATCAGCTGCGTGATGCTTCACGAATTTATCATATTCCTCAAACGAATTTTCATCGAGTAATACACTGAGCCTTTCTCTAGCAGTTAATTTCCCTTTTTCATGTTGTTTGGTAATCCTGTTAGAACCACCTCCTTTTCCAGCTTCTAGTGCTTTGGTTTTTAGATTTTCTAGTATTTTAAAGTCTTGCATACAATAAAGTAGTTTTCAAATTAGTAGTAGACTTTATTAAGCTTACAAACTCTACTACTATATACATACACTATTGCTATATGCAACAGTGTATGTGTATAACAATTATTAAAACTTTAACCTTGATTTTGGTGATTACAACGAGAACACTTTGATATACTAACTTCTTCCAGAACACTAAATAACTCACTTTGTTTTCCGTTTTTCTCTTCGACAAAACTTTTAGCAGCTTCAACAACCTTGCTTATACGTGGTTCTTTTTCTAGCTCTTTTAGGTACTTTGAGAAGATTTCACAACTTTGATCATCCATATGCACCATTATTTTGCCAAAGCTTGAGGGATTTTCTGGTTTGTCAGCCTTTTCAGAAGATAGAGTCATTACAATCTTTTCACTGTTGCTTATTGGAAAAGTCATCTGAAGTCTGCCCTTTATATCATGATATTTTCCATCTTGTATTCGTATTACATCATCTCCTTCCCCGATCTTTAACGCTCCATCTAAATTTTGAAATTCTGGATTACTCAGGAATTTTGCAGGAGTTATAACACTTTCTTCTGGACACTGTATATAATAAAGTCCATTATCTCTTTCTACTGTAACATCTTTTGTCACATCTTTTTCAATGCTGTCAGATACAATTTGTTTTAGGCTCGATAAATAGTTGCTACGTTTTTCTATCAAATCTGGTGGTAAGAATTTCAAAGCTTCCTCACTCATATAAGTGCCTGTTGAAACTAGGTCGAATACTTTTGACGAAAGAAGGTCTAGTTGATCTCTTTCATAAGTGGATAACTCTTCTATTTTTATGGCATTTAAACTCCGCACCAAATGATCTATCAATGATGTATTCTCAGAGAACACATTACATGGCATACCAAACAGGATCTTTTTATCTTCTCTAAGTGCTATGAGTTCTAGCGATTTCTTTATTATTCCCTCTGCGACTGTTTCATTGCTATACAAGTGTGAGGTGTTAGTTTGACATCTTGTATTCAATAATGTACTTAAGGTATTTTTTCGTACACATTCATCAACTTGTTTATATATTGCTATGTCTGGTTGAGGCGCGCCCGTTACTTCTAAATCTTCAAGTTCATCTTCATTTTCTATTATAAACGTTTTATTTAATATGTGATCAGGTGTATCTTTATCATCTTCTATAGAAGCTTTATTTAATATATTGCGATCAGATTCATCCTCAGGCTCATTTGTAAAATACCTACAAAAACTAGGATATCGTTCACCTATAGACGTTTTATTTGGTACATTATGATCAGATGTACCTTCATCCTCAGACTCATCTATGGCACCATCTTCAAAATTAGTAGGAGTAGGAGGACGAGGACGAGTATCATACCCCTCATCTATCGAATCTGGATTATGCTTTTGTTTATCTTGACCTATCATATACCCCCCCTTGACATAATAAAAGAAGAAACTCTAGTTTAGTATGCTCGCGTGATCTATAAAGTCAATAGTTAAATTGAAAAATTTTGATTATAATTTACTTTACATAGAAGATGCCCTTGAATTATGCTAAAAATCGCCATAGTAGGCCTACCAAATGCTGGAAAATCGACCCTATTCAACAGATTAGTGGGAAGAAAAGCAGCAGTAGTGAGTAATATCCCAGGGGTGACGAGGGATAGACGTGAGGGAATAGGGAGAATTAGCGATTTGGAGTTTAAAGTTATAGATACAGGAGGATGGAACGACCAAACTAGTTTTTCACTGCAAGTTATTGAGCAAATAGAGTTTTCTTTATCCAGTTCAAACATAATTTTCTTTCTTGTTGACGCAAAAGTGCAAAATGAGCGAAATAAAGAGTTTGCAAAGTGGCTGAAGAGAAAAATAAATAAACCTGTAATCCTCATAGCAAATAAATGCGAGAGTCATAAGTCTGAAAATGTTGATTATTTACAGTTTTTTGATTTTCTTGGCCCGGTATACATCTCAGCCGAACATAATCTTGGTATGGTTGATCTTTATGATGCGTTGGCTAGTGTTATTGAAAATATCAGTGCAAATAGTCCTCCTTTCGGTGTCATTCCAGTGCTTGACACTGGAATCCAGAAAAAAAATAGTATGGATCCCAGTGTCAAGCACTGGGATGACAATAAGAGCTCTAATGAGTCCGGTAAATTAAGAATTTCGATAATCGGTCGCCCAAACGTAGGCAAGTCAACTTTTTTAAATGGTTTACTTGCAGAAAACAGACTAATAACAAGTTCAGAGCCAGGTACCACACGTGATTCTGTGGATATTACATATGATCATGATGGAGAGTTAATTACTCTAATTGACACTGCCGGAATCCGCAGAAAGGCGAATGTTGTAGATGGCTTAGAATCAAAATTTGTTGAGAAAAGCATGGAATCAATCAAGCGCTCTCATGTGGTAGTTTTAATGCTAGACTCCCTAGTTGGTATTGAGCAGCAGGATTTATCAATTGGTGAAGCTGCAATTAAGGGAGGGAAAGGGATTATTGTTGTTTTAAATAAGTGGGATTTAATAGGTAAGGATGACAGAAGCAGGTTAATAAAATTTGTCAAACAACAGGAAGTAACCAGGTTATTCTTGGAAGTGCCAACTATAACAATTTCTGCGTTAAAAGGCATGCGCTGCGGTGATGTGATAGATAAGTGTCTTGAAGTGAGTGAATCCTTGAACAAGAAGATCAGCACTGCAAAACTGAATAAGTGGCTCATAGATGCTGTAGGAAAACATTCTCACCCTCTTGTAAAAGGCAAAGCAGTTAAAATGAAGTATATCGCTCAAATTGGTACTAAACCTCCAGCTTTTTCTTTGATATGTAACATACCTGAAAGTGTTGATGAAAGTTACAAACGCTATTTAATTAACGATCTCAGAAAAAATTTCTTTGCAGACGGTGTGCCAGTTAAATTGCTTTTGAAAAAAAATAAAAATCCCTATGTAAAATGAATACTCTGCTTTATACTTTCAGGGATAATTTACTTAAAGTTATGTGTAATAATTCCAGAATTCCTGCAATCTTTCTGCTGTCGAGTGCCGCTGCTCTAATTTTTGCATATGTGCTAGAATATTTTTTCAACATGCTGCCATGCAAGTTATGTACATACGAGCGAATAGTTTACTATATCGCCGGATTACTTGCAGTAGCGTGCATGCTTAAAGACAACAAAATTCTAATCTATGCAATGTTTTGCAGCTACCTCATAGGTGCAGTAATATCTTTTTATCATGTAGGTCTTGAACTCCACTTATTTCATGATGTTTTAGGTTGTACAGAGCAAGCAAGTGGTAACGTTAGTATAGAAGAGCTCAGAAATAATCTACTAAATCCTAATTACTCTCCATCTTGTGACAGACCTCATTACGTTCTAGGTGTTTCCTTAGCAACATGGAATCTAATTTATCTCATAGTAGCTCTGTTCGTATCAGGTAAGGTGTATTGTGGAGAAAGAAAGAAATCTAAATAATTTAAGGTACAGCAACAATCAGTTCTTGCAACAGGCAATTAGAGTAGATCACGCTGGAGAATATGGAGCTATTTGCATTTATTCTGGTCAAAAATTTATTCTTAAGAAATCTTCTATAATCAATGAAATAATTGAAATGGAAGAACAGGAAAAAAAGCATTTTCACTATTTTAATGAGAAAATCAAAGAGCAAAAAGTTCGTCCTACTGTTTTGTTGCCTGTTTGGCGTGTTTTAGGAGTGTCGCTTGGCGTTGCAACTGCCATTATGGGCAAAAAAGCTGCTATGGCTTGCACTGCTGCAGTTGAAGAAGTTATCGGGGAGCACTACAAAGAGCAAGTTTCACATTTAGAAGATGGGGAATTAAGAGAAACTATAAGTAAATTTCGCGACGAGGAGTTAGAGCACAAAGATATTGCAATTCAGCACAATGCTGAAAGCGCATTTGGCTACAACATTTTATCATCATTCATAAAAACAGGCTGCAAAACTGCTATTTACCTGTCTAAGTTAATTTAACTAAGCAGCTTTCTTAAAGTGTTTTAAATGTTCTGATAACAACAGAAACCAGGAAGGAATTCAAGTGTAACAATTATTTTATAACTATATTTACATATCACCATTATTAATAAATAATTAGTATTTGTAAATTAAATACATCTAAAGTATAGACTGCAAAGGAGGCAAAAGTGCGTTTTAATTTAGAAGAGGGAAATGCTCTTATGTAATACCTGCCACAGGTTCACAACTGTACGAACATTCATTTTTGAAGGTAAATTGCACAGCAAATGGTGTCATTCCAGTCTGGAATCCAGAAATTTTGCTTATAACTGAGCTGATAAGCTAAAGGTAATTGTCTTACACTAAAACAAACGTTTTTAATTAAGTTGCATAGAACCAGTGTCTGGGCACTGGGATGACACCCCACTGGTGGTCCAAACTACAACGTTCGTACAGTTGTGGATTCCAGACTGGGATGACACCCTACTAATGGGCCCAAATCACAATGTTCGTACAGTTGTGGGTCAGGCTATAGGATGACAGAAGTTGACTTTATTAGCTATAGGTTCTCTAATTGCACATAAGTCAACAATAATTTTTACACAAATCAAAATAGCATATTTCCTCCGTAATCTTTAATAATTTT
>NZ_JAPQLE010000041.1:0-1547 GCF_028982185.1 Wolbachia endosymbiont of Drosophila baimaii
AAACATTCCTCTATTCGAATCCTTTCGTCGTGCTGTTGATTCTGCCTTCCTATGACCTGTTCGGACTATTATGAGAAATGCTATACTTACCACTGCTACGTGCTGGAAATTAACGCTTGCAGGTGGAGAAGTAATGGGATTCACTGACTATGATGAAGACTTAAATATTGATAATATACTCTATAAATCTTCAAGTGGATTTACAGCCAGTAGTATAATATTAAACAGCGATTTAAAGACTGATAATTTGGAAATTGAGGGAATATTAAATAGTGTTGATATCAAAGAAAAAGATGTTTTATCAGGAAAGTACGACTTTGCAAATATTGAGATATTTCTTGTGAATTATAAAGACTTGACCCAGGGAACAATGAATCTACATTCAGGAATTTTTGGTAAAGTGACATTAAGTAGTGGAAGATTTATTGCTGAAATTAGAGGGCTCTCAGCAAAGCTTGAGAGAAGCATAGCAGAATTATACTCTCCTGCATGCAGAGCACAATTTTGCGATGATAAATGTAAAGCCGATACTAAAAAATTTAGTAAAATAAGTACAATCACTAAAGTAATAGATGAAAGAAGATTTGAAGACACGAATTTAACTGAGAGTGATGAATATTATAAGCACGGAGTAGTAAAATTCTTTGGCTCAATAGCGTTTGAAGGTGTAGTAAAAGAATATAAAAATAAAGTAGTTACGTTGTTTACTTCGCCTCCATACCAAATTTTTGCTGGAGATAAATATTCAATACTCGCAGGTTGCGATAAAACATTTCCAACTTGCAGAAGCAAGTTTAACAATACTGTGAATTTTCGTGGTGAACCCTATATACCAGGTTTTTATATTGTTTAGCAGTACAATTTTCAATATTATGAATAAGCATGGAAAGGTGGCTGAGTGGTCTAAAGCACACGCTTGGAAAGCGTGCACATATGAAAATATGTCGGGGGTTCGAATCCCCCCTTTTCCGTATGTTGCTTCTAGAATAGTATAAAACCCCCGGTCGCGCACACAACTGTACGAACATTGTAATATGGTACAATGTTACAACTATGCGGTGGTAATTTACGATAAATTCATGTAGCCATTTCAAATTTAGCCATACCAATGTCAGTAAATTGATTAAGCAAATAACACTTGAGTAGCAGTTCCTTCCCACGATTAATTTCAGATTTGTTCCGAAAATTAAACCCGAATGTTTGTTTCAGTCGCGAGAAAAAACTTTCTACATAAGATCTTTTTCCGTAGTTTGTTTGCCTTTTCCACCTCTTCATTCCATCTTCGCTGTATGACTTTATTAGTCTAATTGCAGCATTTCTCTCTGCCATACTTTGGATGCTCTGCTGCATTGTTTTTTTGGAGGAATTTTTGTCTTTATGCCGCATTCATCACACAATTTATAGAGTTTATGTCTGTCATATGCTCTGTCTGCATATAGTGCTTTTATGGCATGCTGAAAATTATAGCACTTCTCATAATAGTCCAAAAAAGGTAAGATATGGATTTATAGTAGTGATGGTAAGCATGCCAGCAGCATATAGTTATG
>NZ_JAPQLE010000042.1:0-2874 GCF_028982185.1 Wolbachia endosymbiont of Drosophila baimaii
GCCGCCGTTTACCGGGGCTTCAATTCAGTGCTCTCACACCTCCTCTTAACCTTCCGGCACCGGGCAGGCGTCAGACCCTATACGTCGTCTCTCGACTTCGCAGAGTCCTGTGTTTTTAATAAACAGTCGCTACCCCCTGGTCTGTGCCACCCGCAAATGGTTGCCCACTCACGGGTCTCGCTTATCCCGAAGTTACGCGAGTAATTTGCCTAGTTCCTTCAGCATCGTTCTCTCAAGCGCCTTGGTATGCTCTACCAGTCCACCTGTGTCGGTTTAGGGTACGGTCTATACGCCAGAGCTATTTCCTGGAATGCTCAAAAAGCCAGTCCAATCCGATAAGGACTGACAACATCTCGCATTCGTCACTTCTGGCAGGTTCAGGAATATTAACCTGATTTCCATCGACTACGGCTTTCGCCCTCGCCTTAGGGGCCGACTAACCCTGCGTGGATTAACCTTGCGCAGGAAACCTTGGACTTACGGCGACAGTGTTTCTCGCACTGTTTGTCGCTACTCATGTCAGCATTCGCACTTCCGATATCTCCAGAGAGAGTCACCCCGTCTCCTTCACAGACTTACGGAACGCTCCGCTACCGCGCATACAAAGTATGCACCCACAGCTTCGGCACGTGGCTTGAGCCCCGTTACATTTTCGGCGCAGGGTTTCTATTAGACCAGTGAGCTATTACGCTTTCTTTAAAGGATGGCTGCTTCTAAGCCAACCTCCTGGTTGTTTTGGAATCCCCACATCCTTTCCCACTTAGCCACGATTTAGGGGCCTTAGCTGGTGGTCTGGGCTGTTTCCCTCTCGACAATGGACCTTAGCACCCACTGTCTGTCTGCCAGGCTAAACTTCCGGGTATTCGGAGTTTGGTTAGGTTTGGTAAGGCTTTGGGCCCCCCTAGCCCATCCAGTGCTCTACCCCCCGGGGTCAACACCTGACGATCTACCTCAATAGATTTCGCGGAGAACCAGCTATCTCCGAGTTTGATTGGCCTTTCACCCCTAACCACAGCTCATCCCCGACTTTTTCAACAGGCGTGGGTTCGGTCCTCCAGTGCGTGTTACCGCACCTTCAACCTGGCCATGGCTAGATCACTCGGTTTCGGGTCTTCTGCCAGCAACTCGTCGCCCTATTCAGACTCGCTTTCGCTACGCCTACACCTACCGGCTTAAGCTTGCTGCAAACAGAAACTCGCTGACCCATTATACAAAAGGTACGCCGTCACCCCATAAGAGGCTCCGACTGCTTGTAGGCGTCCGGTTTCAGGTCTCTTTCACTCCCCTCGTCGGGGTGCTTTTCACCTTTCCCTCACGGTACTTGTTCACTATCGGTCACTAGAGAGTATTTAGGCTTGGAGGGTGGTCCCCCCATGTTCAGACAGGGTTTCACGTGCCCCGCCCTACTCAAGGACCATAAGAAGCATTACGCATAAGGGGCTATCACCCACTATGGCTGCACTTTCCAGAGCATTCTGCTTGTCTTCTCATGGCCACTGGCCTGTTCCGCGTTCGCTCGCCACTACTAGCGGAATCTCAATTGATGTCTTTTCCTCCAGGTACTGAGATGTTTCAGTTCCCCGGGTTTGCCTCCCACACCTATGTATTCAGTGAGGGATCCTCTTGCGAGGGGGTTGCCCCATTCGGATATCCACGGATCAAAGCCTACTCGCGGCTCCCCGTGGCTTTTCGCAGCGTGCCACGTCCTTCATCGCCTTCTAGTGCCAAGGCATCCACCGAACGCCCTTCTCGCACTCACTTGCTCCCATGCACAGAAACCATCCATACCAAGGCAGAACCCCGATATCTCAGGAAACATGCACGACAACTCATTCAAGCGCGTCACATTTCAAAATCGCATATGAACGCTTTCGCCAAAATCCCTTAACACAAACTGATTGCTCAGCTCATGGGTCAGACCAACCCAGGATTTCGGCACGCCCACATACGCACCAACCGATTCACACTGACAAAGAACACATCACCAGACACTTTCTCAAACCCGCTGCACCGCAGTCAGATAAAAGAAGGTCCGATCTCTCCAAACCTCTCTCGATGAGATCCATAAAACAAAGTAACTTTGGCAGGCGCCGAAGCACCACAATCCTCAATTACTCGTTCCACCAAACATGGTGGAGGCAGACGGGTTCGAACCGACGACCCCCTGCTTGCAAAGCAGGTGCTCTCCCAGCTGAGCTATGCCCCCAAACCTGGTGGGCCAGGGAGGACTTGAACCTCCGACCCCACGCTTATCAAGCGTGTGCTCTAACCAACTGAGCTACTAGCCCAAACCCAGTCCAATCTGCGAGTTGAAAACTCACAGTCAGATCTCATCGTAGAAAGGGATATGTTGACGGCGCTTCCGCTCCAATGGAGCAGCTCAGTCAGACCTGAGCGCCTTTGCCGATCCTGCAGCAAAGGACTTTTTATTCGGAATTCTTCAAACCAGATCAGTTGCCCAACCCGGTATCGAAAAATATCCTTGAAAGGAGGTGATCCAGCCGCAGGTTCCCCTACGGCTACCTTGTTACGACTTCACCCCAGTCGCTGACCCGACCGTGGTCGGCTGCGTCCTTGCGGTTCGCTCACCGGCTTAAGGTCAAACCAACTCCCATGGTGTGACGGGCGGTGTGTACAAGGCCCGGGAACGTATTCACCGCGGCATGCTGATCCGCGATTACTAGCGATTCCACCTTCATGCACTCGAGTTGCAGAGTGCAATCCGAACTGAGACGGCTTTTAGAGATCAGCATGGTGTCACCACCTAGCTTCCCACTGTCACCGCCATTGTAGCACGTGTGTAGCCCAGGACATAAGGGCCATGAGGACTTGACGTCATCCCCACCTTCCTCCGGCTTGTCACCGGCAGTCTCT
>NZ_JAPQLE010000043.1:0-1584 GCF_028982185.1 Wolbachia endosymbiont of Drosophila baimaii
AAAAACATTCCTCTATTCGAATCCTTTCGTCGTGCTGTTGATTCTGCCTTCCTATGACCTGTTCGGACTATTATGAGAAATGCTATAAATGAGCCTTAGTATATGCAATTATTTTAAACTTTATCACCAGCTATATACTACAGTGTTGCTGAGCTTTACACTTGAAGCTTGGGGAGATTCTAGCTTAGTGCTTTCTCCTTCCTGCAAAATAGAAAGCTTCAACAACTTTTTTAGAGTTAATTTTTCAAGTGTGGTATCATCTTTGTTTAAGATGTAGTCTAGCATGCCGTTTTTCTGTAAGAGATTAACATAATTTCTAGCTTCCTCATTAAGAGTCCCTATTGCATTGATACAAGATAATACTAAATCCGGGCTCTTTATTGCTAAAATTCCATTTACAAAAATATCTAATTTTGTTTTGTCTTCAGTCAAGTCTCTAGCTAACCTATTTCTGATGTTATTATTATCAAGCACAGTGTACTCGAGGTACGAGCAAGGCTCAATAAGTATAAAGTCCTCTAAAGGCACTAGTTCTGGATAGGTGCCAGCGTAATCAAGTATGCCACACTCAGTAATACACCCTCCTTTTCTTATAACACAGCAATTGAGACGACCATGATACATTGATAGCAAAGAAAAAAGACGTATTATACTTGTACCTCTATCTTTCATTTCCTCGAAAAGCTTCCTATCATTTATTAATTTGTGCAAAATGTAATCCATAGCAGGACCTGATTTGCGGAAACGAAACATATTATTCTTTTCAAAAATGGCCTCAGCTAATTCGATAGACTTTTTATCCTCATCTATGAAAGCCTTTTCGTTTCTATTTAACTTTATGATCTCAGCTTTGCTATTGCTGCGTAGACTAGTTTGCCCTATTAACCTCTCAAATATTTCTGTATTCATATATATCTTATATTAATTAAAGTAAATATTAATGATATTTACTTTTTAAATAAAAATAAATGAAAATTTTAATAAATATTGTAGCTTTTTAATAGAATGAAAGTATCTGTTCAGATGCATGGCTAATGTACAAATATTGAAGCAAAGTGCGTGATACACAACTGTACGAACATTTATTTGCAAAGGCAGTATGTTAAGTGTTATAGCCGATTTTGCCTCAAACACAAAGGTGTCATCCCAGTGCCCAGACACTGGGATGGCTTTGTTGCATCGCTCTTCGGATAGTAGGTAACGCACAATAAATTTATGAAGCTATCTCAAATTTAGCCATACCAATATCAGTGAACTTATTGAGCAAATAGCATTTAACAAGTAGTTCCTTCTCTCTATTTGTCTCAGATTTATTCCTAAAACTAAACCAGAATGTTTGTTTCAGTCGCGAGAAAAAACTTTCTATATAAGATCTTTTTCCATAACTCATCTCTTTTTTCCACTTCTTTATACCATCTTCATCATATGACCTTATGAGCTTGACTGCAGAATTTCTCTCAGCCATATAGTCTAACTTTGGATGCTCTGCTGCGTTGTTTTTCGGAGGAATTTTCGTTTTTATACCATATTGATTACACAGCTTATAGAGCTTTTCTCTGTCATATGCCCTATCTGCATATAGTA
>NZ_JAPQLE010000044.1:0-12216 GCF_028982185.1 Wolbachia endosymbiont of Drosophila baimaii
AAAACATTCCTCTATTCGAATCCTTTCGTCGTGCTGTTGATTCTGCCTTCCTATGACCTGTTCGGACTATTATGAGAAATGCTATAAATTTCTAAGTATGTATAAAACCAGTTTACTTATCAACATACACACTTACTATAATTTGTACACCTCTAAACAGGTTGCGAATAGAAAATATTTTTTATTTCACAACACAACTTAAGATTCAATTTTTATAATTTTCTTGTTGAATTACGAGACGGCATCTTTCTGTAGATAAAATTTCACAACTTCAGAAATAAATAGATTAATATCTTTGTGACTCTTTCGGTTTACTACTTATTGTTACACTACTCAAATAATGATTAGGATTATCATCTGCTTTGCCATTATCCTCTGACAGTTGGCTTTTCTGCCTAATTACAGCAGTCAAAAGATATTTTATTAATTGCTTCATAGAAAACTTAAGTTCTTGGCTACGTTGGTGTTCTGCTTTCTTAACTTCTCGATTTGAACCTTCAAAAGGAATTGCTTTGATTGCTTGTACTACCTCTTTCACATTTTTGCTATTTTGTAAGTTATCAAGGTATTCTCTAGCTGTTATGCTTACTTCTTTTTTATCTAAATAATCCAGAAACTTGTTGCTATTTAACTTCATATCAGAATTAATAAGCAATGGCACGCTACCTTTTACATTAATTTTAGTCCCAAAGTCATATAATTGCACTCTGGATACTTTTTGACCATCAATTTTAATAAGACCAAGCTCTTCATCCTGTTCCGCAAGAAGTTCTCGTTCTGTTTTAATTTCTCTTGTTAGGGTTTGCTTATCTTCATCATCTAATAGATCATTAGCTTGATTAACATCAAAGTGTTCAATGAGAAAGCCTTTTTCTCCTATTTCATAGCTGGCAAACCCTATTCCTTTTTCCACAACTTGTATAAGCTGATCAACGCTTTTTAGTTCAGAAACAAATGCTGCATTGCTATCAAAATACGCGTAATTATCACTCATTCTGTAAATGGCTACAACATGATTACTTGTTACTAAGTGAAGAGCAAAATCACCATTAATTTTAGCTATATAATTTGATAAATCACTAAGCACTTTACAACCCCTACTATGAGTTAAGCTTGAAGGCAAAGTGCTTGTAACACAATCTGCCTGCTCTTCAAAATTACTAAGCAACTTACTAAAAGTAAAAGCCTCTTTTTCTTCCCTTTTCGATATCTGCTTACCTTGAGCTATACGCTCATAAATTTCAGTTGAAGTTTTTAGAGTATTCAAAAATGATTTTTCTTTGTGTAATGATAAAGCTTGAGATAAACTATGAGTAATTGCTACACATTTACCATTAACGTTAACTCCTCGCTTTTCAAAAGAAGGCAAATAAAGGCCTTGTTTCACTAATTCGATAGATGCATTTGGAAAGCTGCTAGATACAAACTGCAAAAGCGCTGCTTGTTGCTCTTTATCAAAATGTAATGACTGTACATGAGATAATGTTAATTCTAAGTACTCTAATAGTAGTTCACGTATTCCATTTTGATTTTGAAGTCGTATAGTGCCTCTAATCAATGGATCATTGTCACGACTTTGTCCAGCATTAGTACCAGTGTTTCGAAATTCTCTTGAGATTTCTCTTCTCAGATCTTGAAAGTACTGTTCATTTCTAAGATTGTTTTCATCAACTATATTATTCATGCCTGGAACATTTAATGTAAGAGAATTACGCATTTCATCTAACACACCTCTACCTTGGTTTCCAAGATTATTATTTCGTTGTAAAACTTCATTAATATCTCTAGCATTTTCTAATGCCCAGAAGCCGCAATTACATCCATCTCTTTGCTGTACTAACAAATTATCTTGCTGATCAGCAAGAATGTTATGGATATTATCACTATTAATACCACTACCTTCTAAAGCTAGTCTAACATCATTTGGAATACCGCCACCAGTTGAGTTAGCATAATAACAATAATAATTCTCATTTTGGTAAACAATAGTTAATGTAACCCAATGAACGTTACCTAAATTAACAATTGAAGTTAATATCCTTCTTTCACCATTTTCTCCACCACGAAGCCTTTGCAGATTTTCACGTACCCATTGATACTCTTGACGTACTACTTGCCCATCATCATCACGTCGCTCTGGCTCTGTTATCTGTGCTTGTGAAGTTATTGCAAACAATTGATCATTTTCAACATTAAAGCCATAGCTTCTTGCAGCATCAAATACATCACGGTGTTGAAGCCAATAATGATAATTAAGATTATCTGTTGCAAAATCTAATGTAAGTATATCATGTACATCTCCCAGCCGATTAAAAGCACCATTTGGATTATTTTGAATATACGCATTTATTAGTTGTAATACTTGTTCTTGATTACGAGCAGCTCTTCTTGGTTCATAACGACGACTAATTCTATGTATATAAAGATTTTCTGGAATAGTTGTAAGATCTTCTGCTCTCTGTGCAGCTACATTAAGTACAACAGGACAGAAAACTATCTCATCTTCAAGAGTAATAGGTAAGTATCCTCTTTCTCTTTTCATAAGTTGCTCTATCTGACGTCTTATCTCGTTTAGTCTTTGTCCTACTTCTTCTGCATTATTAGCAAATCCTAATACATATACAAGAGGATGAGTATCTGGAGCATTCTCCGTAGATTGTCTTAATAATAAAAGGTCTAATCTCTGTTCTGTAATTCTTGTGAGTATCACCCTTTCTCCTTCTTCTTCCCGACCCCTTTTCAAACTATATTTTTGACCAACTTTATACATAGCAAGCACTTTATAAGGATTATCACTAGCATAAAATGTACCATGCAGTACAGAACGCAACTTATCCTCACTATTAATATTTATTGCGTCCATAAGTGGCATCAATATTCCAGAGATCTCTTGAAATAGCTCTCCATGTTGACCTACATTTTGCCAGCCATCATTCATAACCCTTTCTGAAATACCATGTACATTTTCAACATTAGGCACTTGTATAAGATCACCATCAAGAAAATTATTTGCATTATCATTTTGGTAATCGTGATATAAACCAAGGTCATTTAGTTGATCAATATCTAGCTCAAATTGGTCATTAAGTGTGCATGAAACTTCCCATACATGAATATTATTCCTATTAATATTAAGATCTTGTAAATTGATGGCTTCTTGTTGTTGCACATCGTGAGCTCTAACGCCAAGTATGACTATAAGCAAACCTTGAACATGAAAGACCATAGTTAAACATCTTCTTAAATCTGGATCATCATATCTGAATATGTGTTTTGTTGCCTGCAATCTACTTCTTTTTCTATTCCTTTGTACTGGTACATACCCATTATCAAAAGCACTACTTCCAAAAGTAAAACCAGTTATGCAATCAAATATTCTATTATAATTCTCTGCATTTCTTGGTATTTCATTAGGAAGATATTGAAGCAAGAAATCTCTAATATTCTCTCTAATCCCTTCATTCTCCAAACACTCAAATAATCTTCTCACTAAAGGAAATCTATCCTGTTGAAGTTCTACTGTATCAACACTAAAAGGATCTATATATAAATTAAAATTTAATCCAACACAGACAGTATTTCTTGATTCAGTATGGATAGGTATAAATGAAAAAACATGCAATCTTTCAGCGTGACTTCTGGCGCGGTTTAATGCGATATTGGACGGTGCCCTTGTAGCAAGATTAACAACAATAGGAACATTTTCTCTTTCTGCTCGATGACGTACAAGAAAAGCAACATATGAATTTCCAGGAGACAATTCAAGGTCAATATCTATTGTGCAGAGATGACTAAAATTCGCTAAAAAACCTAATAAAAACCCGTGACTCTCAAATTTTTGATTGTGGTCTTCAATATTATCTCTCAGCACTTGTCTGTAATTATTATAATAGATGCGAGTTATATACCTAAAAATTACTGTGCTATTGTCTCGTAAAGTTTGTACAACTCCACTTCTTAACATTTCCGCAAAGTTATCAATTCTTTGTTGACCTGGTGCAATTTGTGCAAAATCAACCAGCTCATCAAGTTGTCTGAACTGATCTTGATCAAGTTGCATTCTCTCTATTTCCTTAATTGTCGAAACGCCACGTGGTGGAAGCTCATCAACCTCCATAAACCTACCAAGTTCTATATGTCGAAGAAGACTGACCTCAGATGCTGAATACTTGGCAAATTTATCATTACCTCCAGAATCTTTTTCACGAATCGCTTCAACTACTACTGCCCCCTTTTCTCCCTGACTCTTGCCCTTTCCATGCAGGCACACTTTGTATTGCTCAAAAATTGGTTCTTCTTCCCCTAACTCCGGATTTTGCCACCTAATCTCTCGCGCTAGAGCACTTTTCTCCCTTTCACTAAACCTTAATCCATCACTGTTAGGACGATCAGAAATACTGTAACATTTGACAACTGGCTTTCCGTCACGGTTACGAGTTAAAACGGCAACCTTTAGGTTTCCTGTATTCCTATTATTACCACTTGTATCAATACCATGATTATCAAAACGAAAATAGACCCTCTCATTTGCATTCAAGATACCAACACCACGGGCGGTAGCAAACATACTAAAAAAGAATACAGGAAGAAAACGACCTATCCCAACACAATCTACGAAAGATGGACATCGATCTAAAAAAGACTCAGACTCCTGTCTAAAACCATCAAGATCTCCATCCACTAAACTTCTTACTAAAGACACAAAATACCCCTCCATTTGCTACGATCAGAAAAACTACTTACCAAGGCCTACAAGTGTGGATCACTTATTACTAAGAGAGCCACTAAGCGTAAAGATGCTTTTTTTCTTATGAGAATCAGAAACACCACTTACACTAGGAGTTCCAAGCTCAGACTGCGGACTATCATCAACTGGCAAAGTTCTTCCCTTACTACCATGAGCTTTAGATCGTGATCGCAAATTACTACAAGGACCATCACCTCCAGGACCAGTTGGTAGAGTCGGTTCCTCTAACTCAGAGAATAACTCTTCTGCTAACTTGCCATAGTCCATACCTTTCTTCTTTCCCTCTCTACCGCATAATCTAAGGTCATCTATCATAACTTCTTCGAAGGAATAAAACTTTTTAGGGAAGCGATCCTTGGCAAATAACATTATCTCTAATATTTCTTTTTTTTCATCAGACTTACGACCAAATCGTTCCCAATTAACCACTAACCCTGCAAGTGCATTTTCTATAGGAACTTGGAAGTTAGAAGTATCGACAGCAGCCTCCTTGTGTTTATAAAAGCGATCACATCTCCACATTTCCATAATAATAGATCTAGCTTGAGCATTTAACTCAGGATTGTCTAACATAACATATGAAAGTGCGGAAAGAAGAAGTTTATATTCTTCATATGATAACATTTTCTCTGAACGATCTCCGTCTCCATGTTCTGAAACTCCTTTATAAAACCAGCACTGTACCAAATCATGAACCGTATCAAAAAAACATGACTCTATTAATCCAGTAAGAAGGAAATATACTCCCTTATCTTTCTGCAACAATTTCTGTAAAAGAGTATCTTTATCAGCCATACTCCTTGCGCAAAAATCTAAAATAGGAGCATCTTTCTCAACAGATTGAAGACGAGAAAGAGCAATAATAGCTTCTGTAAGTTTCTTTTCCTTATCTTCTTCTTTCAACAGATTATAAAAATACTCTACTCCTTCACTCCACTTAAGCTTTACAGCACTGTCAAAGCCTTCTAATGCATCATACTGCTTTAATTCCCCAGATTCTCTATCGATCCAGAAACTTAATACAGGATCTTCCCTTTTCATCCCATACAATAGTGAGTTTAGTATGTATTTATTATCATCTTTTACAGGACGACCATTACCATCAACTGCATTAGATGAAAAGCTTCCTTTATAAGTATCAAATTGCTCCTTAAAGAGAGAAGGAATTTTATCTACTACGCAATACCTACAAGCTATATCATAATCTGAAAGTGGATTATCTACCCCACCTATTTTTTCTTCAGTAAACCTTTGACCTAAAGCAGCATTATCCAACCTTACACCTGACCAGCAACCTTCATCTTGGAATACATTGTGCAAAAACTTCAACTTATCACCCTTAAAGTATCTTATGTGCTCCATAAAGTTATCATAAAGGACTCCCACCCATCTCTTGATAGCTGACTTCCTCCCGGCAGCAACTGTCGGATCTGGATGTTTAATAGCTTCCTGTAATTTTTTGGACATCGCAGCCCTAAGCTCTTTCTGTGATGGCATTAACCCCTCCTATTAAGTATTTGTACAAAAAAGGTATTGTACAGACATTAGAATGGATTGCAATATTAAAATTACTAGAATAGAGGGTTTAATAAAAAAACGTTATGGCTAAAACTTCTTTCCTTGAATTTTCTCAATATAATCAACAAAAAACCCTGTTATTCCAGCAATAACATCAATAGAAACACCTGCCTTGAGTGAATTTTTAGCCACAGCTATTTTAGCCTGTCTTTCGCCCTCTTCCCTGCTTTTTTCATGTCCGATGAGGATGACTTCTGTGTTTATTGGCTGATAACCGTAGTGCAATGATTCCCTATTATCCAATCTGGTGCTTCTCTGCCATTTTCCCACTTAGCAAATCTCATCTTTTCCTTGAGATAATATCTCCTATAAGCTTCCACAGCACTGCTGCATTTATACTGATCTGGCAGTGCTTGTATAAAAGCTTGCATATCAGTTGATCGAAAAATGAGTAAATCCTTATTACTATCACACCAATTTATTACTTCCTCTGATTTATGCTTCCTTTTGTATCGCCAAGTGTACTCTTTACATAATTCTCTTCCGTACTCTATCAACCAATAAAAGTTCCCTTTCGATTGCCTAGCCCACAAAGAACAAGGATGATTGCTGTGAGTGAGTTTATATGGAACTGCTATATTCTGATCTGTGGTACTGACAAGAGGATTTGGCGCTTTTAATGCTATTGAAAAAACATTACTTAATAACTGAGCAGTTTCTAATGGCATTTTTACTATATGCTTATCACATAACATTTTTGCCGCAATTTCTGGGTTTTCATCTAGTACAAAGATGTTCATCTAGGTGTCAAAAGATAGAATCAGCTTAAGTCTTTAACTTCATCAACTGTAAGACCAGTAGTTTGAGCTATAATATCAATAGAAACACCTGCTTTTAGTAGATTCTTTGCGACCTCAATTTTCTCTGCTTTTCTGCCTTTTTCATGTCCGATTTTTATGCCTTCTTGTCTACCTTCTTGTCTACCTTCTTGTTTACCTTCATCTCTAGCATCATTAAGACGTTGTTCCCAAATAGCAGCTTCTTTCTGTACACTCAATACTCTTTCTTCGTATGCTGCTAGATCCTCTTCTTCCCAACTAAACTTGTCTAATTCATCATATGCTAGCTTTATTATTGGTGATTTTTCTGCAATATCTTTTAGGTCTTCATCTGTAGTATCTTCTGCATACCGAAAAAAAAACACCACCTTTCTACTGTGCTCTCTAGTTGCTCTACTTTGTTCTTTGTAAATTTAGGCAACTCAATAAAGACAAATTGAAAATCTTTTAAGTAATGTCCATTAGTCTTTATATCACGTATATTGTGAGTGGAAATATACTCAACCTCTGTAGGAAATAGCGTACTGTTGGAAATAGCAATAAAGAATACTTTCTTAAAATCAATGTAATTGCCAGATTGTCTTGAGTAAGCTTTAGAAGCATAAAGTTGGGCACGTTTTTCAAAGCCCTTGTCACGAGCGAGCTGCATCTCTGCAATATATCTATTCCCGAAAGAATCCTTACAGAGGACATCAACAATACTCTGTTTATCAGAAGCAATTTCAGGGTCCATAATAGTGCTAAGAAACTTAACATCTTGAATTGTGTTAACACCAGTAAACCCTAAGATGTCATTCAAAAAGTGGATAAGAATATTCTTATTTTTTTCAGTGCCGAACACTCGTTTGAAGGGCAGGTCACATTTAGGATCGAGGAACTTAGAAAAAGTCATAAGAAAGAACCTTAAAAAGCATTAATAATTATACACAATTCTGAAGAAATATTCAACGTTTTTATATTGAGTTTTGTTTTTTTAAGCTTCGAGAAAAAAATGACCTTCAGAGGTGGGCTTAGAATGGCATTCTTTGCTTTAGATGTCCTTTTATAGATCTTTTTACTAACCCTTCTGTAAAGCGCCTTAAAAGACCAGCAAATGGATGCCATGATTTTAGCATCTGTCAAGGACCATTTTTAACGCTTTTTGGTGCAAGAGCTTAATAAAAGTGCGAGCGTCATCGAGCTCTCACACCTTTCATAATAAAGAGCTTGAAGTCAACATTTTCATGGTAAATTTATGCTCACCTGTGTAATAATGTGTAGTTTATTTCTGTTAGCGGCATGGCAAAACGTACTACTATCTCCATAAGATACGAAATAGCACAGAATGTAAGAAGCTGGATATTAAAGCGGAAACATACCCAAAAAGATTTAGCAAATAAAACAGGTATAGAATACTATACGCTGCTAAGGTATGTAAAAGGAAAATGTGGCATTCCAACTGAAAAGTTAAAACGTATAGCAAAGGCATTGTCAGTTCCTATTAGTAATCTACTTCCTCCACCAAGAGAAGACAGTTGTTTTGATAAAGATAAGGTGCAAGAGACGTACGATTTCATGGGAAAATACATGAAAACAAAGGGGAGAGAACCGCGCAAGGCAATTAATGCATTAACCAAATTTATTCGAGCTCAAGAGGAAAGTGATGTAAAAGCAGCAAGAATAAGAATGGCAAAAAATATGCTCGAGTTAGAATTTGATGCTGATATTATCTACCAAGCAACAGGCTTATCAATAGATGAATATGATAACAAAGAGCTAGTTGTCTGTAAGCGTCACAAGGAAGGACAAGAGATGAAGAAATGGAGGATAATAAGGGAATATACTCAAGAGGAATTGGCAAAAGAGCTCGGTGTAGCGCATTCACAAATACATAACTATGAACAAGGAAAGAGTACCTTTTTAAGCGAGGTGGCATGTAAGGTTGCAGAAATATTATCAGTGGATGATAAAGATCTGATAACGGAAGAAGATTACTATGAAGGTGAAGACGAGGAAGCGGAAAATGAGCTATTAAGTTTGACGAGAGAATTCAAAAGAATTGATAATCAGGAATCAAGAGATGAACTGAACATACTAATAGAATTTTTGTCCGAAAGAAGGCAAATCTACAGAGAAAAGATCGACAAAGCAGAAGGGATAAAAGTAGCAAATAATCTACTTATACTAGGTATTTCTGTTGATGCTATTTCTTCAATAACTGGCTTATCTAGTGAGAACCAACCCTGAGCTTATTTTTTAAGAGTACGAATACAAAGCGATATCGCTTAAAGAAATCAATAATTATTAATATCTTCTATCTTTTCATAAAAAAACAAACAAAAAAAAATCGAAAAAATTGACTTGACTTCGCCCGGAAGCGATGGCTTTATGCCAAAGCTACTAAAAAAGTAGCAGTAAACATTTAAATTTTATAAGAAACTAATATAAGGTAAATTTTATGAATAACAATAATAAAAGTAAAGATAAAAGTATATATGGGGAAGAAATAGAGAAAGTGTTAAGAAGCGGAGAAGGGAAAGTTTTAAGAGATAGTGAAATAATAAAAATACTTCTAAGAGCAGTACATAGCGAAGATCAAGCACAAACTATTGCTGAAAAGCTAACAGATACTTGTAAAGGGATGGGAAGAATTTTTGGTCGTGGAATAGATGATCTGAAAATAATAAAAGGAGTAACCGACCCTGCGGCTGCAGTGATTGTATGTGTACAAGAAGCTTACAAGAGGGCACTAAGAGAGGATTTAAAGAAAGGGCCTATGAATGGATAATTACGCAAAACTCGTAGAATATATAAGGGCAAATATAGGTCTATCAGCAAAGGAAGCTGCTATGATAATTTATTTGGATAAGCAGTACCATTTGATAGAAGATGAGATGCACATGGGTACAATAGATGAAGTATATATTTATGAAAGGGAAGTAATAAAAAAGGCACTAACAATAGAGGCAAAATCAATAATACTGTCGCACAACCATCCAGGAGGAAGTTTAAAGCCATCCAAGGAGGATAAAGCTGTGACGAGTGAATTAGCGGCAGCATGTCAAGGCGTGAGAATGGAGCTAGAGGATCACATTCTTATATCAGGTAAGAAACATTTCAGTTTTAAGAAAAACGATCTGCTTTGCTAAACTTGTATTGAAAAGAGTTGCATAATATAGAATACTAATTTATAATGTCTATAATATTCACATGGTGAATTAATAATAAAGCAACAAATGACGATGTATACTTAGATAATATTTTAATATTGGAGGTTTATATGAATAATAAAGTAATTGTACCTTTTAAAGATAAAGAGGGAAATACGTACGAGTTAACCATAGATCTTGACAGATTGTCGAAAAATGGAATATTGGATGCTATTAGAGGTATGAGTCGTACCATCAAGCAGTCCACAAAGGAAACTGATAACGATCTAAGCAGGTTAGCGGGAATATTGGATGCTATTGAAAAGCAAACTGATAAGAAAAACCCGTTGTCTGTCCTTTTAAGCAAAGTCATGAATAAGAAGGCTAAGGATGAAAAGACTGAAGGTATGCCTTCCCCTAATGATATCTGTGACAAGTCAATCAATTTTGGAGAAGGACGTGGATTTTATAACACAAAATCTTTAAATCGTCAAAGCTTAAACCCATTTATTCCACCTCTGAATAAGATAGAGCTAAGTACCAATGAAAGTACAGCATTGAGATGGTTTAAGAGTGAAGTGGTGAAAATAAAAAACGTCAGTGAACTGAAAGAAATTGTGAGCCAAGCACTAGATGCTGGGATAAGGCTAAATGCATGTCATGAAGGAGAAAGAAGTTTTGCCGATTTTGTGGTATTGAAAGTGCTTTCGTGCCCGCCCGAAGGGGATAAGGAAAAAGATATAATGCGAGAACTGATGCTAAATGAAGCGGTGTTTAGTTACGATCTAGTGCAGAATAAGCGCATAAATAAAGATTATAATGAACTGTATCAAGAGGTAAAGCCACAGATAGACGAGCGGCTTAAAGAACTGAAGGAGGCCGGAGAAAATGCTGTTCAAGGAGGAATCGTAGAAGATGTATGTATAGATAACAAAACATTTTATATGAAGTTTTCTAAAGATAGCACAGTAAAGCCTATGGAAGTGCTAGAAGGTGCAAGAAGGTTAGGTCTAAACACAGGATGTGTGGAACTAGGTGGCAACATTATAAAAATAGGTGACAGCGAAATCGAAGTCAGCGAAAAAGGAGGTAAAAGAAACTATACCGATTTATCCGGTGACGCCGTTATGTTAGAACTTCCTACGAGTATCGGTAAGCTAAATATTATATTGAATCACGATGCAGACCGAGTACAAATGATAGTAAAAAATAAAGAAATGTGGGATGAGCTACAAAAACGCGGCGAAGTTGTAGGAAAAGGTTGCCTTTTTGGAGGAAAGACAGTCGAAGAGGCAATAAAGGAAGGAGGCTTCTTGAGAAATGGCAAGTTGAGTAAAGAGCAGGTCACAGAGAAAATAAAGGCGGTTGATAGCTCAAGTGAAACATTATCGTGGGTAGGTAAGGTAAGTGAGGATAGTAAAACAACTTCTATAAAACGTTGAATTACTATGGGAAGGGAGATCTTTTCTTCCTTCTCTACTCCAACTTATAACAATAAAATTTTACAAAGGGTTGGTGCAAACTATTCAAATAAATGAAAGCGCTAGAATTTCTTATAGCAAATGTGTAGCCACTAATGACGAGATCTACTGCCTCCATAAGGCACAAAATAGCACAAAATATAAGAAGCTGGATATTAAAGCGGAAATATACCGCAAAAGATTTGGCAAATGAAACAGGTATAAAATACTATACGCTGCTAAGGTATGTAAAAGGGAAATCTGGCATTCCAACTAAAAAGTTAAAGCGCATAACAAAAGCATTGTCAATTTCTGTTAGTAATCTACTTCTTGAACGAAAACCACTGAGAGAAAACAGTTGTTTTGATGAAGATAAGACGCAAGAGACATATAATTTCATAGGAAAATACATGAAAATAAGTGAGAGAGAACCACGCAAGGCAATTAATGCATTAACCAAATTTATTCGAGCTCAAGAGGAAAGTGATGTAAAAGCAGCAAGAATAAGAATGGCAAAAAATATG